>WFQS01000626.1 GCA_015486915.1 Desulfobacteraceae bacterium | reverse complement strand
GATCAGCATCATGGCTGTTTAAATGATACTTTTGAATATTCCTTTGTATAAGGTGCTTCAAAATTCTTTAATTCTTCAAAATTGAAAACACTGTACGGTAAAGCTTCATCAATATCACGACCCGGTTCATAATTAAAAATTTTCCTGGTATCCCTTGCTGCAACGGAAAACAGCATGCTCACGGGAATATCGGCAGGGCATGCATCCTCGCACGCACCGCATGATACGCAGGAGATACTCATATGTGTCATACGCCCCATGTGAAAGAGCAATAGATCCGGCAGAAGTCTTAAACCCTGCTTTCTGTCTGCACGCCGGAGCATCTCGTCTGCTCCGGAATTTAAAGCCCTGGAATCAAAATAGCATTCCCTGCAAAAGCATATCGGGCATACCCGGGAGCAGTTGTGGCAGTTGATACAGGAGGAAAGGACGGTCATCAGATTTTCAGGCCCGTTAACGCTTTGCTGAAATGAATCAAGGACAGTCTCTCTTTTTTCTTTTCTTTGAACAGATTTTTCTTCCACAAGTTTGTCTCTTGATTCAATGCCCTGATAATGGTTGCTTTCTTCTGTTTTTTTGAGAAGTTCTTCACCCTGTTCTGTTCCGGAAATAAGCCAGAAGCCCTTTGAATCAGCGCCAATAAGTCCGATCTCTATGTCAGCGCCACTGCCCGTGAAATTGCTGCAGATGGAACAGACATTTCTCAACCCTTCAGGATCAGTCTGGGTGCCAAGACTTGTTTCAAAGGCCATGTCAAGTTCCTGCTGGTTTCCTGAAAGATATTCCTTTAAGGGAAATGCACCCGGGCAGTCATAGCTGATTAAAACAAGGTTGGTTAGATCCACCTGTTTTAATTTTGCAAGTTCAATGACAGCCCGCAGTTCACAGGGTCGGAGCAGAACACCTGTTTTTTTCCATGATCCGTTTTTTTTGGTTAGATAACTGACCATTTTTGCTCCCTGTGTAGTCATTACAGGCGGAAAAGGGCTTGCAGATTCGTCTAAACCGTCCCTGTCTGTGAGAAACCATGCATTGGAATCACCTGTTTTATTTTTTCCGGGCATGAGAACGGCATCCATTGCATTATTTTCTAAAAGCCCTTTTAAAAATTTCATGACTCCCTTATTAACAGGGCCATCAATCCATATCCCCTTATCCATAATCACCTCATTTTGTTTTATGTGTCTCTTCTTACGGCAAGAGTGTTTTTGCCCATATCTTTTATATGATCGTTGAATTCGTTGACAGTGTCGGCAAAGCGCTTACCTTCTCCATGCCCCACCCATCTCAGCCATACCCTTTCATCACCAAGACCAAAGGTGTTTAACAGAGTTTTTAAAACTGCAATTCTTCTTCTTGCACGGTAATTGCCCGAATCAAAATGGCAGTCTCCGGGATGGCATCCACTGACGGCAAAACCGTCCGCTCCCTCAATCAGTGCCCTTAAAATATAAACCGGATCAATGGCACCTGTGCACGGTACCCTGAAGGGGCGGACATTACTGGCATACTGAAGATGCATGGCTCCGGCTGTTTCAGATCCTCCTGTGCCACACCAGCTGCACAGACCGTAAATAATTGACGGTGTAAAATCCTGTTTTTCATCCATGTTTTCTTCATCCATGTTTTCTTCATCCATATTATTTTCTCCTGCTGTATCTAACCTGACCGCGGTATTTGGTAGAGACGCAAAATTTTACGTCTCTACCTTATGCTGTTAAAAGAGCATCAATACTTCTTATAAGCTGGTCTTCCCGTTGATCCCTTAAAAAAGCCGCACTGCTCGGACATGCAACAACACATGCACCGCATGAATCGCAGAGAAAGGGATGAACTTTTGCCACCTTCTGCACTGGGTCTATTTCCCTTGCATTATAGGGGCATATATCAACGCAGATTCCACATCCCGTGCACTTGCTTAAATCCACCTCTGATACAAACATGGCATTGGGTGGCGGCATTTTTGCGCTGGAAAGAATAACCATGGCCTTGCCTGCCGCCTGCCTTGCCATCATAACGGATTCCATGAAAGCACGGGGTGAATGCGCACTTCCCACAACAAAAACACCGTTTGAGGAAAGTTCAAATGGTTTCATAATTCGTTTTGAAGCGTCTTCATAGGGACATGCGCAGGACTCGACATCAAAAAAACCGTCCTCATCCATTTTTATGTTAAACATTTTTGAAAGAGCTTTGTTATTCTTGTTGTCAGGTTCCATTCCAGTGTTCAATATAAGATAATCCGCCGATATTTCGATATTTTGTTCGTCCTGTCCGTCCTGTCCGTCTGTTTGACCGTTTTTTCCTGAAATATTCTGTGCAGATATTTTAAGCATGCCTTTGGATGCTGCTGCTTTACCGGGTTTTTTTACATCATCTGATGGCCCGCTTTTACCGGCAATTTTCAGCTCAGGATATTTATCTTCATCAAAGCGTATAAAGGTGACCCCTTTTTCCCTTGCCAGATCAAAATAATCATCCTTGAATCCATAGGTGTTCATATCCCGGTAGAAAATTGTCACATCAATATTTTTTTCCCTTAAAATCAAAGCGTTTTTAATGGCAGCAGAACAGCAAACCCTGGAACAGTAGGGTTTGCTGAGGTTCCTTGAACCAACGCATTGAATCATTGCAACATGGGAACCTGATATATCATCCTTTGCAAGTCTTTGTTCAAATTCAAGCTGGGTCATGACCCGTTCATCTTTCCCATACATGTAAAGATCATGTTTTGATTCAACTGCCCCGGTTGCAATAATCACAATTGCAGGTTTGATTTCAAAGGGTTCAAGGCCTTTTGCTGCAAGTAAAATATTAAAATTTCCAGCGTATCCTGAAACATCTTTTACCATTGTTTCAGTATGGATTGTGACGTGGTCATTTTCTTCAATGTCCTTTACAACCTGATCCATATATTCTTTGAAATCATGATTCTCAAGATCCTTTGTCAGGATATCAGCCATTCCGCCGACATGGTCCTTTTTTTCAGCAACATGCACATCATGGCCTGCATTTCCGAGGTATCGTGCAGCTTCAAGTCCTGCAGGGCCTCCTCCGATAACCAGCACCTTTGAACCAATACCGTCCATCAGGGTGGGCATGGCCTTTGCCGTTTTTAATTTTGCTGCGGCAGCGCGGATCATTGCAAGTGCTTTGTTTTCCATTTCAGCAGGGTTCTTGTGAACCTGGATGATATCCTCCCTTAATCTGAGAAATTCTGAAAGCAGGGGATTAAGTCCTGCAATCATGACGGTTTTTCTGAATTTCATCAGTTTCTGGGTCGGTGTGCATACGGCAAGGACCACCCTGTTTACTCCGGATTCTTTTATTTTTGCAGCTGTTTCCTGGATAGAGGGCGGGGTGCAGCAGCCATTTATTATTTCGGCATGGGAAACATCAGGTGAGTTTTTCACTCTCTTTAAAAGGGCGTCAAGGTCCATTTTGTCTGAAAATGCTCCAAAACAGCTGCAGATAAACACCCCGGTTTTCGGCATTTCATATGAGACATCCCTTAATGAAGGAGGGGAGGGCTTTGCAAAGTTTTTGTCACCAAGGCATGAGAGAATTTCCTGTAAGGGACCGTATCCCTCCCATATGGTTTCTGGATTTCCCTTTGGGGCCGTGAACTCACCAACGCCGAAAATACCCTTTACCGGGGTTTTGGCACAGGTAAAGGGAAGAAGTCTGCAGAATCCGTGTTCTTCGGCTTCGACTCCGCAGATATTGGAAAGTTTTTCCATGGCAGACGGTGGAGCCTGGCCTGTGACCAGTATGGACATATCCACAGTCTGTTCATCTGTTTTGCCCATTGATGAAAAGGATATTTTATTGTTTTTGTTTTCTGCATCACTGATTTCAAGAGTTTCAGTCCTTATGATTTTAATTCCATTGTCCTTTGCCCGCTGGTACATTCTGCAGTGTCCCTTGCCATAGCATTTGTATTCCCTGCAGAAGATAGTGACATCAATGCCCGGATGTATATCCTTTATTTTATTGGCGCGGTAAACTGCCATGGCACTTGCATTATAGGTTTCATACTCGGTTTTATCATCATTGAACTGGGGCGTTACAATTACAGCGATACTTTCCGGGAGTTTTCCATCGGAGGGGCGTTTAAAAGAATCTTCAGTAAAATTTGAAGCAAGTGATTCCCTTGCAATATCCGAGCTTTTTACAACATTGGGCAAAATACCCCATCCAAATGGTTTTAATTCTTCAATGCCGGGCTCATCAAATTCAGGAGCAAGAATAATTGCCCCGACCTCAATCTCAATCTCCTCTTCGGGTCTGTTGATTTTAAGGGCTCCGGTGGGGCATACCTCCTCGCACGCACCACATTTTGTGCAGTTTTCCTCATCAATTAAGAAAATATTTTCCCAGAACATTTTGGGCAGAACCTGCACAGCCTTTTGTTTTTTTCCGTTTTTTTCAACTTCCACCGGACATGCATCCACACATTTTTCACATTCTGTACAGATATAATTATTTACAAATGCATCTTTTTTCTTGATTTTTACTTTAAAATTACCTGCTTCGCCCTTTACATCAATAAGTTCCGAATTGTAAAACATCTGCATGGCGCCAAGCCCCACAAAAAGCCTCTGGGGTGCATAGGCGCATGCCCAGCAAAGGTCAAAGGGAAGCTGGGAAAGCACCTGGTTTCTTACCTCATCAACATATGCACCCCTGTTCAGCATAATTGTTTTGTGTCCCATTTTGCCAAGGGCATATGCTATCCTGTAACCACTTAAATTTGTTCCGTAAATTAAGACTGTACCTGCTTTGGGCATAAGTTTTTCTCCATATATAAACTATAAAAATAACAATCCGAAATCCGGAAATTTTCTTTATGATCTGCAATCTGTCATTGATCTTTGTAAACCGTTTTTAATCACTGTTTTCAATCACTGTTTTCAATCACTGTTTTCAATCACTGTTTTCAATCACTGTTTTCAATCACTGTTTTCAATCACTGTTTTCAATCTGTAGATCTGTGGAATGAGCAGCAAAATCCATACCTTTGTTCTGTCATAGTT
>WFQS01000625.1 GCA_015486915.1 Desulfobacteraceae bacterium | reverse complement strand
TTCGGCACAGGTCATTAATCGTTGACTGTACTACCCGTAATATCGTATGTAGGTGTCTTCATTATTAATTAATTATAAAAAGGAGCGTAAGAAATGAAATTTATCAAAAGATTGCTGGTATTGTGCTTTTGTTTAACACTTGTTTCAGGTATGGCCTTTGCCAAAGAGAAAAGACTTAAAGCGGGATTCATCTATGTCGGACCCGTGGGTGATTACGGGTGGTCCCATGCCCATGATGAGGGAAGAAAATTTGCTGCAAAACAGCTTCCATGGCTTGATACTATATATATTGAATCGGTTACCGAAGCTGATGCCCCGAGAATTATCGACCGCCTTGTTCAGCAGGAAAAATGTGATGTTATTTTTACAACAAGTTTCGGTTATATGGATGCAACCATTGCTGCTGGGAAAAAATACCCCAATACAATTTTCATGCACTGCTCAGGATTTAAAAGGTCAAAGAATGTCGGCACATACTTCGGGGATCTTTATCAGATGTACTATCTTAACGGTCTCATGGCAGGCGCCCTTACAAAGACTGATAAGGCGGGATATGTTGCTGCCTATCCCATTCCGGAACTTGTCCGCCATATAAATGCCTATGCCCTTGGTATAAAGGCAGTGAATCCAAAAGCCACAGTTGATGTGAGATGGACATATGCATGGTATGGTCCTGACAAGGCAAAGGAAGCAGCTGAATCGCTTATTGCCGAAGGTTGTGATGCTCTGGCATTTACAGAAGACACACCTTCTGTTATTGAAGTTGGAGAAGAGCACTCTAAAAAAGGAAAACAGATCTATACATTCAGTCATTACAGTCCCATGCAGCAGTATGGTGTTGATTCCGTTGTATCGGGTCAGCTGATGAACTGGGGTGGAATTTATGTAAAAATTCTCAAGGACATCCATAACGGCACATGGGGAAAGAAGGATAAGGACATCTGGTGGCTTGCAGCACAGCATGCTGCCCTTCTCGGCGCAAGTCCGGGACAGATCATCAACCCGAAATTCATTGATGATCTTAAAGCCGTGAAAGTGACAACCCATGATTTTGGAAAAATATCTGTTTATGATCTTGTACTTAAACGTTATGCAGAAATGCAGAAAGGGACAGCGCTTTTTGATCCCTATGACGGTCCCATAAAAGACAACAAAGGAAAATTGAGAATCAAAAAAGGGCATAAGGCTTCACGAAAGGAGCTGCTCAATATCATGTACTATGTGGATAATGTAAAAGGCTCTATTCCGGAATAACCGCTTTAAGACGGATCTGGACTTATCCGGATCCGTTTTACAACAAACATAAAAAAATGGCCGGGATATATATGCATAAACTTCAAAAACTTGAGATAAAGGGCATCTCAAAATCGTTTCAGGGGTTTCCTGCCAACCAGGATATAGATCTTGATATCAAATCCGGTGAAATCCTCGGACTGCTCGGAGAAAACGGTGCCGGCAAAACCACTTTAATGAATATCCTTTACGGACTTTACCAGCCCGATAAAGGAGATATCATCATCAACGGCAGAACTGTAAGGATAAGTTCTCCACTTGAATCCATACAATGCGGAATAGGAATGGTTCATCAGCATTTTATGCTGATACAGAACCACTCTGTCATTGAAAACATAGCCCTTGGTTATAAAGATACACCGTTTTTTTTCCCAAAGATAAAGATCAGACAGAAAATTATTGAATTTTCAAACAAATTCAATTTCGACATTGAGCCTGAAAAAAAGATATGGCAGCTTTCTGCAGGTGAGCAGCAGAGGGTGGAAATTATCAAAGCTCTTTTAAACGGTGCTGATCTTCTTATTCTTGATGAACCCACCTCGGTTCTCACCCCCGTTGAAATCAAAGAATTATTCCTGATTTTAAAAGAAATGGTAAAACTTGGTCACATGGTGATTATCATCAGCCACAAACTTGATGAAATCATGGAAATATGCGACCGGGTGGTGGTACTGCAGAAGGGAAAGGTTGTGGGAAGCGCTGTAACAAAAGAAACAGACAAAAAAGCCCTTGCAAAAATGATGATTGGACGGGATGTAATTTTTAACATGACAAAACAGGCTGTTCCAAAAGGCGGGCAGGTGTTGAAAGTGGAACACGTTGAAATTCCCGGCGACACTGGTACACGTCCCGCAGTTCATGACATTTCCTTTGATATTTTTGAAAACGAAATATTCGGTGTGGCAGGGGTGTCGGGCAATGGTCAAAGGGAGCTTGCAGAAGCCATAACAGGAATAAGGCATGTCAATTCGGGCCATGTTTTTGTCAAGGGCTGTGAAATAACAAACAACTCACCAAGGCGCATACATGATGCGGGGATTTCCCATGTGCCCGAGGAAAGGATAAAATTCGGCATTGCTCCCGGTCTTTTCCTCTACGACAATGCCATACTTAAACAGCAGCACCTGAAAAAATACTCACACCGTTGTTTTCTTGACTATTGTGAGATCAAAAACCATGCAGAAGTGCTGATGGAAACTTACAGAGTCTCTGCTCCTTCAATCAACACCCCGACCAAAAATCTGTCCGGCGGTAATATTCAGAAACTAATCCTCGGCAGGGAGATCAGTGATCAGCCTCCCCTGCTTGTGGCTTCCCATCCCACCTACGGCCTTGATATCGGAGCGACTGAATATTTAAGACAGCAGCTGCTTGACAGGAGGAGCAAAGGCGGAGCTGTACTGCTTTTTTCAGAGGATCTTGAGGAAATTTTTGAACTTTGCGACAGGATTGCAATAATGTATAGGGGTGAATTCATGGGAATTTTAGATTCCAATGACAAAAGGCTGTCGGAAATAGGATTAATGATGGCAGGCTCACTGAAACTTGAGTGTGCCGCATGAAAAATATTTAAGGGCAGATATTTCAGGATTATAAATATGTTTAAAATCAGAATAACAGGCAGAAAAACCATTACGCCCTTGAGATCGTTCATGACCAATGTTTCTGCCCTTGCCGCAGGACTTGTTGCGGTCAGCATTATTTTTCTTTTCTGCGGTGCAAATCCTTTTTTTGCCATTGGAAAAATATTTTCCGGTTCATTCGGCTCAATTTACGGAATCAAGGAGACCATTACAAAGGCGATACCGTTGATTCTCATCGGTTCGGGTCTTGCCCTTGCCTTCCGTGCAAAATTCTGGAACATCGGAGCTGAAGGCCAGCTTCTTCTTGGAGCAGCTTTTGGAACATGGACAGGCCTTGCATGGGGTTCTGCACTGCCGTCATACATCATAATTCCCCTGATGTTCACAGCAGGATTTATCGGCGGCGCCCTGTGCGGTTTGATACCGGCTGTCTTAAAGGTGAAATTTTCCATAAACGAAGTTATATCAACACTTATGCTGAATTATATATGCGCGGAATTTATCACAATGCTGATTGTGGGACCCTGGAAGGGTAAGGCAAGATTTGGCTTTCCAGGTACTGATAATCTTCCTGCTTCAGCACTTCTCGGGGTGATTCCCGGTTCAAGAATTCACTATGCAACCCTGATTATCGCTCTTTTATCGGCCGTTGTTTTATGCGTTATTGTTTACAAAACAAGGTTTGGTTACAATGTCAGGGTGATTGGAGAAAACCCCGATGCAGGCAGGTATGCAGGTATCGATTTTTTTAAAACATCTTTGATTGTCATGGCAGTGAGCGGAGGAGCCGCAGGGATTGCAGGAGTTGGAGAGGTCGCAGGTATTCACCATTATCTCGGTTATCCCGATGCCATATCATCGGGATACGGATTTACAGCGATTATTGTTGCATGGCTTGCAAAACTCAACCC
>WFQS01000624.1 GCA_015486915.1 Desulfobacteraceae bacterium | reverse complement strand
TTTCCGTATTGTATCTGGTATTTTTATTTTAATTTCATTTTTTTCATGTAAACAAACCTGCTGCATTTTACCTTTTCCTTTCCGGTTTATTTATTCAGATTTTTATAAAAAATAGAGCGTAAATCATTCGTTCTATTTCTACATTCGTTGTGAGGCAACTGGACCTGAATCCAGATCGGCCTCATAGCCGTTATACCGAGACCCTTTTTTTCATTAAAAGACCTATAACAACCCATCTCAGCCCTGAAAAGCTTCCAAGCTGCCACAGCACAAAGCCAAACAGGATACATACCATGGTGTATTTTTTCATTAAATTTTAATGAATCTTTCACTTAAATTTTTATTTCCTTTACTTATTTTCCTGTAACTGCCATGAGGGCGATCCGGATCTACCTACATTTGTCTCAAAAAGTCTGACAAAAAATGGGTCGAAGACGCAAAGCCAATAAATGTAATGAGTTACATTTATTAACCAGATTATAATTGACTATTGTGCAGGGAGTTTGACAAAATATCTAAGCTTATGTTCAGGAAATAGGCCGGGATGAAAAATTGCAGCCAGATCTTCCATTATCTCATCTGTCTTGTCAATGGATTCCCAATACCAAGGCTGAAAGCAAAACACATTTCCCGTTTTTACTGACTTGAAAGCGGAGATGATGGGATGTATGAAGACCAACTTTTTTATTGTGGTAATGCCATCCTGCAGTAAAGGCTCGGGGCATATGTAGATATCCGCTTTGCTGCCATGTGCACAAAAATACTCCAGGGTTATTGGGGCATTCTCCATTCGTCTTAATCCCTTTAAAATGGAATCTCCACCAGAGATGGCAATCATCTTACTTACATAGCACTTCCCTGTAGGCGCATAAATCGTTCCTCCAATTCTAATAGCTCCCCACAGTATTCTTGGCCTTTTCTTTACATTTGCAATCTTTTCTGATAGCCGGCGTACCTCATTGACCGCCTTATCAAAATATTCCTTCGCTTCCTTCTCCTTGTCATAAAAGGCTGCAAAGAACTTAATCCATTCTAACCTTCCCAGTGGATTACCTTCTAAATACTCACTTGTTTTGGCTACTGGGATTCCCAATTCCATCAGCTTGCTTGTTTTTTCCCATGTACTTGCAAAAAATATATCAGGCTTTATGACGTATAATTCCTCATAATCTACAGCGTTACGAGTTCCAATATTTTTTATAATTCCCTGATCCATCATCATTTTTATATCCTCAGCACACCACTCCTCTTTTCTGGTAGTCACGCCTACAAGGGTATTCATAACTCCCAGCGCCTTTAAAAATGCTGGAATGGTACTCCATCTTGTAATAACCTTACTTACGGGAATTCTGACTATAGTCACATCCTTCCGATAAGCTGGATCAGGTTTTTTCCTCTGTGGTACAAGAAGAAGCTCTCTGCCTGCCCCGTCCGTCACTTTTTTACACCCATTCTGTAAGTAATCAACATGAAAATGAGTGGCATATAGGAGCTTGAGGGGGCTTCCTCCCTCGGAAACAGATAGACACAAAAAAAAGATAACAACAGATGTAAAGCATGTAATATATATCTTTCTTAAAATCATTCGGCTACCATTGGATAACATTCTGAATATAGGGACAAATTATTTAAAATTATCTTTTTTTCGATCATCTTTAATATTTCATAACTCAATCGTATATTTCACAAAGAAGGACCGTCCCTGTAACGGATACCCCTTGGTTTCATAATAATACTTGTCAAAAATATTATATATCTGGAAACCAAGATGGTGACGTTTGAGTAAATTGAAATTCATTGCAAGATCGACAACTGTAAATGAAGGATTCTCAACTTCAGGGGACCCACTGACAGCCCAATCCGTATCTTTCCGGTGTCCCACATAGCGGGCGGTCAATTTGCTGTTAAAAAAGTGACCATCGTCATATTCCAGGCCGTAATTTATCTTGGTATCGGCGATATTACGGATATCCTGCCTACCGGTAGACAGGGTCTCTTCCGCTTCGAACAACCTGGTAAAATTGGCAAAAAAACGAACTGAATAATTCAGCCTGACAAGAGTGCCGATGTCAAAAGAAAACTCTCCTTCTAAGCCGCGTATCCTGGCTTTCAGAGCATTTTCGTAGGTGTAGAGCGAACTGCCCGTCTTGACCTTTTCGATTTTGTCATCAATATCGGTCATGAAGTATGTGAGATCTCCCGAAAGACCCCATGCTTTTTTGGAATGACTTATGCCGGCATCCCAGCTAACGCTGTTTTCCGGATCCAGGCCGGGATTTCCCTTGGTGATGGTACCCCAACTGCTCACCCATGTTCCGGCTACCTGTTCGGGCTTCGGAGTTACAAAGGCCGTTCCGATAGTCGAGTGAACCTGCCATTGGGGAGAGAGAAAAAACTTCAGGCCGCCGCTGGGATTGAAAGCGTAAAATTTTTCAGAGCCGGGCGTGAATCCAGTTTTATAGGGAGTTTCCCTTGTCTTCAGCTCTATAGCATTGTATCTTCCCCCCATGGTGACGATCATCCGGTCATCTAAAAACTTCAGCATCGCCTCACCGAAAGCACTCAATGTTTCACGTTCGTTGTCAGGCCGCCAGGGACCTTTGCGTGTACCGTCGGCATTCCAGGATTTTCCTTCCTCGGTAACTTTCTGATAATCAAGCCCCATGGTCAGACTATGTACGCCCCAACGATAGGTATCCTGAAACTGCGCACCCAGCCAGTCAAACCTGTTGCAGGAACCGGTGTACGGGTTGATTCCCGTATACTCATAGCTGTATTTATTTTCTTCCCGTGAATTATAAAAAGTCAGGTTAACCTCGTTATTCTTTGCAATCGTTCCGGAAAGACTTAAATCGCCCCCATACTGATCGACATCCCTTTTTTTCTGTTTGCTGTCCCCCCAATCTATGTCATTCGGATTTTCTATATCCCGGCCGGCATACCAGTTGCCTTTCATATCCAGGCGCCAGGTGTCAGCCAGATCCAGTCCTAATCTTGCGGTGCCATTATATTTTTTAAATGCGGTATAGTCTCTCGTGTGACCATTACCCATACGAATGTCGTCGTTCTGATGATAGGTGCTTGCATCAAGGTTAAAATCGAATTTTTCCGTTATGTTTCCCCCTGAAGAGAGTTCCGTCTTAAACGTATCAGAACTGCCGCCTCCCATGGTGAATGCAGTTTTGACTTTTCCCTTTGTTTTTTTTGTAATAATATTCAGTACTCCGCCCATGGCACCCGAACCGTAAAGGGAGGATGCAGGACCTTTGAGAACTTCGATTCGACTAATAGTATTCTTGTTAATAGACGCCAGGGTTGTAGCACCGATTGGCCGGCCGTCCACCAATGTTAAACAGTGTTTAATAGTACCCCAATAGTCTGACCTAATCCCCCTTATACTTATAGTACCGGAATATCCTCCGGGGTATTGGATCACATCCACACTGGAATTTTCCTTTATGATATCAGTGAGATCGTCTCCTGCTGTCATTTTAATATCTTTCGTTGAAATTATATCAACAACTTGGGGGAGATTTTTTTTCTCCTCAGGGGTTCTGGTGGCGGTAACCACTATTTCTTCTAATGTCACTGCCTTTTTTTGCTCCTCTTTCTTTGCCTGCTCCTGTTTGCTTTTAGGAATTTCCTCCACCCTCGCATTTTGTTTTGCAAAGCTTATCTCTGATAGGGCCAAGAATAGGGTAAAAAAAACAAAAATAATTACCATTTTAAAAACGTATCTCATTTTCAAATCTCCTTTTTTCATAGTAGTATGGGAATACCAAAGCTTAACGTAAAAATGTCATACCGCCATACGCGGCGCTGATCGATATGCCCGGGCAAATGGGTAATCGCCCGCCGGCAATGACTCAAAGCCATCGATTTACCATTTGTTCGTGAACTTTGCCACCTCCCCCAGTCATCACCAAAGAATTCCAACTCGCCAGGGTGGGTGGAAAAATTGAGTAGTTTTTTTATTTGTCCTGCCATTAGAACTCAATTCCTTTCTGAGCCTTTATTCCTTGTTTGTATGGATGCTTAATCACCTTCATCTCAGTGACCAGATCGGCAAGGTCAATCAGAGCCGGGTCGGCATCGCGGCCAGTGATAACAATATGCAGATCTGCGGGTTTATTGGCCAGAACCCTAAGGGCATCATTACGGTCAATCATGTCATAGAGGAGCAGATAGGTGAATTCATCCAGTATCACCATCTTGTATTGCCCTGTAAAAATCACCTCTTTGGCCTTTTCCCATGCTTCCCTCGCCACAGCCCGGTCTTTATCGAGATCATCGGATTTCCAGGTAAAGCCTCGACCCATGACATGAAAGTCAATATTGTCGGGAAATTTGGCAATGGCCTCCATCTCACCATATTTCCAGCTTCCTTTAATAAATTGGATAAAGCAGGTCTTAAAACCATGGCCCACTGCCCGCATAGTGATGCCTATGGCTGCGGTGGTCTTGCCCTTGCCATGGCCGGTAAATATCAAAATTAAACCATCTTTTTCCCTGGTTTCTTTTATCTCTTTACTCACTTGGCGATCCTCCATTCCATCTGCCATTTATCAACATCATCAGTGCCAAGGACATCCACCTTGCTTCCTTGAATTTTCCGTATTGTATCTGGTATTTTTATTTTAATTTCATTTTTTTCATGTAAACAAACCTGCTGCATTTTACCTTTTCCTTTCCGGTTTATTCGGGTGTTATACCGAGACCCTTTTCTTCATTAAAAGACCTATAACAACCGGTGCCCCAAAAAATGCTGTAATTGCACTGATGGGAAGTTCAACCGGGGAAAATATCTGTCGTGCTAATAAATCGCATAACACCGTTACAATGGCTCCGAGCATAATAGTTCCGGGAATTAAAATACGATTGTCGGATGTTGAAAAACACAGCCTCGTCATATGAGGCACTGCAAGTCCTATGAATGCCACAGGCCCTGCAAATGCCGTCACCATTCCGGCAAGGGCACACGAACACAAAACAATAAGAAACCTGAACAAACGGATATTGACACCCATTGTCAGGGCATATGTTTCTCCGGCAAGAAAGGCGTTTAATGATTTGCTCAGAGAATAAACAATAATCAAAATAATGCTCCCGGTAATAAACAATAATTGTATTTCACTCCATTTCAGCCCTGAAAAGCTTCCAAGTTGCCACAGCACAAAGCCTTTTATTTTCTGCTGTTCAGCAAAAACGACAAGTATGCTGGTCACTGCATGGCAAAGGTATCCCATCATAAGGCCTGCAATGAGAAGGGTTATTCCATCTTTTACCTTTGCAGCAATAACAAGGATGATCACCATGGTTGCATAGGCACCTGCAAGACCTGATATAGTTGTAAGATAAGGAATAAGATTAGTGAAACCAAGGCTTATGCTTGTAAGCATAACAAATGAAACCATCAGGGTTGCCCCTGAGGATATTCCGAGAATAAATGGTCCCACAATGGGATTTCGAAAAAAAACCTGCAGTAAAAGTCCTGCAACGGAAAGATATGCTCCGCCAAGTACAGCGGCAACAGCCCTTGGAATACGGATGTTCCATATAATAAATCCACAAATACTTGCAGTGTCATGCGTACATATAATATTAAAAAGGGCGGGAAGTGAAATCTTTACTGACCCGATTATAATATTAACGGCAAATACTGATACCAGCACAAACCAGAGCAGGATAAATACCATGGTGTATTTTTTTTCATTAAATTTTAATGAATCTTCCACTTAAATTTTTATTTCCTTTTCTTATTTTTCTGTAACGGCCATGAGGCCGATCCGGATTCAGACACAGACCCGTCTCAAAGAATCAGAGATTCTGACAAAGTATGATATAAATGTAACAGGTTACATTCTATTTCTTATAAAACGTCATGAGGCCGGTCTGGACTTACCGGGATTTTTTAACGGCAGTTTTATAAAAAATTTTAGATCCTGCTTTTTCAAACCCCTGAAATTATTAATAATGCCTGATATCTCCTCAATAATTTGATCAAATTTATCTGCAGACTGGCTGTAACAGGGAAGAGGAGCATACACACTCCCCATGGTCAAAGGTTTGATATTTTTTAACAGCGAATTGGCACGGGCAAGGGCCTGTATTGATGTTGCGCCGGTTTTCGGTGTTCTGTATGTAAAAAGAATATCAGCTTTTTTTCCGCTGGAAAGAAACTTTTCCAGTGAGATCTCAATTCAAGATGCCCCCTTTATGTCATTAAACAGATAATTTCCCCCGCTTAAGTTTATCAACTGGGCAGCCCATGAATTTCCCGGTTCCACAAGCACTCTTTTTTCAAATATATCTCCCCATATGATTTTTGGTTGTTTTTTAATATTCATTGATAATTTACTTACTTTTGTAATGGTATTTTGAATTTTTTTTATATATTCATCTGCTCTTTGTTCTCTGTTGAAAAACACAGATAGAAACTTAACAAAACGTATTCGTGTATCAAGATTCATGGCTTCTCCCGTGGTAGTAATAACCCCCGGAATATTAAGCCTTGTAATTTTTGCAATGGCGCAGGCATCCCAGGTCAGCATCAAATCAGGCCTGATTGCCTTTAGTTTTTCAAAATCAATTGCTCCTGATCTGCCTATGCATGTTATTTTACCGCTCTTCATTCCCTGAACAACTTTTTTAATTGTCCAGTATTTTTTTTCATGTGTTACACCGACAAGGGTGTTTAAAACACCAAGAGCCTTTAGCAGACTGACATTGAATCCCGAGGATACCACAACCCTTTTCACAGGTATTTCAATGATATGATCTTTTTCATACCCCTCTGGTGGTTTCTGCCCCCTTGGAACAAGAACCATGAGCCTGCCTGCTCCATCTCTTATTTCCTTACAATTATCCGGCAAATATCTGATGGAAAATTCACCTATACTGGTGAAACCTGAACTCCTTCTGGAGTTTTCACTGCATGCACCCTGCAATAATAAACCGCTTATAAAAATGCATGTGATCATGACGGTTTTAAATATTTGAAGTTTTTTTCCCATAATCTATCTCCCTTGCTTTTATTCTTAACGTTCAAAAATGGTACCTGCTGACATGGTTTACACCGGTTCTCTGATCATCTGATCATGACCCCTATGAAAAAAACACTGATACAGATACATGAAAAGCCCGCAGGAAAAGAGCAGAGTTCCCGCAAAATAGAATTTAATGCCCAGGGTCTTTTTTATGATAAGACTTATATAGGGCTGCTGTTTCATGCCGTATTTGTATTTAGGACCAAAATCCTTGAGAGTAAAACTGATATTCTTAAATATAAAAGGCTTATTAATGCCTATTGTCTTTAATTCTCCCCGGGAAACATTCCTGCCTGTGACCAGCAGTTTTGCATTTAAATCCCAGGCACGGTTATTTAAAAATTTCAGTCTGGTTCCGTGGTAATATTTAATATCCATTGATTTAAGCATTACATTTATTTTTGTATTGGGGATTTTTTTATTCTGATTTAAAACAAGAATTTCATTGGAAGAGACCGAAGGTAAAACATAGGTTATCAGATATCCTGTTAAAATGATAATCAGGGAGTAATGCATGATATGAACGGAAAATTTCAGGGCAAAAGAAACAGGATTATTAAAATGACTGCGGTTTTTAATCAAAATAATAATTCTGTCTGTTGTACATGCAAATGTATTTATTCCAAGCAGAGCAAGAAGAATAAACAGGGCAAAAAACCACATTGTATGAACAGGGTATGTTTTTCCGAATGTGTTTATCCATTGAATCAGGCCGAAATCCCCAAGTGGCCTGAATATTTTTTCATTTCCAAGAAGACTGAAATACCCTGCACAAAGGTCGCAGACAAGCAGTAAAAGTATAATTACCGTAAATTTAATATCTCCCAGTATTTTCCATATTTTTTTCATAATACCATCCATGGAAATTCAAAAATGCGGTTTATCCGGGGTATCTGAAATATCCCGAGCTCAGGATAAAAATTCAGGATCAGTATAAGAATCGTACCAAATGCAGCAGCATATGTTTTTATCTGATAATTTTTAAATGCTTTTACAAAATGAAGATGCAGAAAACATACATAGTAAAGCCAGGTCGCCATTGTGGTGAGAATGGCGGCATCATCCCATGCAACGGGATTTCCCCATCCGAGAAATGACCATATTTCTCCGGAAAACATGGATATAGTCCACAGGGCAAATCCTGTGATTATCCAGTTCATTATTTTTTTATTTGTATCAATGGATTTATTAACCGGAATTTCACGGGTTTCAGAATTTTTCCGGCTTTTTCTGTATTTTTTTATAACTGCCATGAGGCAGATCTGAACTGCGTTACAGTGCCTCTCAACGAACATGGACAGAGTATTTGTGACTCTGTCAAAATAGAGCTCTTTCTTATAAAAGGGAAGATTATGAATACTGTAAACTCCGGCAATTATAAAACATGCCTTGGCCATAACGCCTGATAAGAAAAAAATATGGGAAAAGATAGTTTTTGATTTAAGGAAAGGCAGATAAAAATCATTTGGGAAAAATACTGCTATTATTGATAAACAGGATATGACGGAGATAATGCTTACCCGCATTTTATCCTTATTCCATATGATTTTTATGGAGAAAAGGCCAATAAAAATTGGCAGGAAAAAAGGAGTCTGATACATGGGCATCAGAGGAAAGGAAAGATAATAACGCCCTGCAATTGAAAAAAAATTCGCAACAAGTCCCATACATAGCAAAAATATGGAGACCTGCCTTTTAACAGCTGAAAACCAGCTTAAAACATAAAACAGAACTGCAAGATAAAAGGTATTATCAACAAAAACCATGATACCTGTCCGGTTAATCTGATATTAACCCTGTAATGCTCTACAACAAAAGACCATTAATCAGGGGTATCAGCCGGGCAAAAAAAATCCCCGACCGAAAAAAAAATCGATCCGGGATGTCCCGTGCTTATCCAGCAGGATCATTGAGTCATTCTCTTTATCCGCGAGATTCGACTCCTCATTCAGGCAGGTCTTCTGACTTTCGGATCATCCTTAATTACCGCGCCTTCCCTGTTGTTTTAAAACACAAGTGGCATAATGCGGTTTTCGTCCCCGATCACAGCGGCGGGCCCGTCTCCGATTTTAACGGAGTTCCCTTTTAAGCTCACAATGAGCGCCTGAACTAAAACTCAATTTTACATGAAAAACTTTTTTCATAAAATCTTAGTTTTTCACGTATTGCTAATACTATATTGTCTGTAAGGTCAGTCCTGTGCAGCTTAATCAGAAGGACAGGAATAACCTGATGTCCGCTATATAGAATTAAAAATTTATCCTTGTCAAGAACAATTTCATAAAATTTAAAGCAAGAAAGGCATTCTTTTTGATCTGTTTCTCAATAATTTTTTCCGCTTAATAAGCAGGACAGGATTGACCTGACGTCCACGACATAGAATAAAATTTTTTTAGTTTTTTATCCGGTTTACAATACTTTCACTGAAATTTATATAAAAAAATCTGGAAAACTGTTGACTTTTAAAAATTGCTAAAGTAGATTCCAGAAAAATTGGCAGCCGAAGCTGCCTTGAAATAAATTTAAATGTTAAGCACAATTTTTATGGATTGTGCTGACCGGCATCTGATAATTATTCCAATATTGTTTAAAAAAGGCCATGAAGGCTCACACTCCCGTTAATGGAGTGTGTGTTTTTGTGGCCTTTTTTTATTTTAAAAAGGTGGTAATTGTACAATATGAAAGATCCATATGAAACAACAGGCACCATAACAGCAGAATATTTAAACTGTGTGCACAGGAAAATGATGGTTCTGTTGATTCTGGCAGGTGTAATGCTTTTGCTTTGCGTTTATGCCGTAACCCAGGGAGCATATGAAATTCCAATCAAAACTATACTGAAAGCCTTAACCGGAGAAATAAGGGGTACTTCCGGTATTGTAATAAGAGATATCAGACTGCCGCGTGTTATTGCAGCTCTTGTATGTGGATGGGGTCTTTCGGTTTCAGGGCTTGCAATACAGTCTCTGCTGAAAAATCCCCTTGGTTCACCTTCGACGCTTGGAATCAGTCACGGAGCAGCCTTTGGAGCAGCCTTGTCCATTGTTGTATTTAATGGAAAGTTTTTTTCTGTAACAATTTGTGCATTTGGCGGGGCAATGACTGCAACTCTGGTTATTCTGCTTCTGTCAGGATTGAAAAGGCTTTCTCCTGAAACCATCATTCTTGCGGGTGTGGGGCTTTCTGCTCTTTTTGCCTCTGCAACAATACTTATTCAATACCTTGCAACCGAAACTGAACTTGCCATGGTGGTCTTCTGGACATTTGGGGATGTAGCGCGTTCCAATTGGCAGGAGATAATGCTGTTACTGGTCTGTACTGCAGCAGCCACAGCTTTTTTAACGGCTTTGAAATGGGATCTGAACACTCTGTCTTCCGGAGAGGAAACAGCAAAAGGGCTTGGAGTGAACGTTGAAAGAATCAGAATAGCCGGTATGATTGCAGCCACCCTTATTTCTGCACTTGCCACGGCTTTTCACGGTATCATCGCCTTTGTCGGACTCATCGCACCGCATATTGCAAGGCGGCTGACAGGTGATGACCATGGTTTGCTGATCCCGTTCTCCTCAGTGATCGGTGCCCTTATTCTGCTAGGTGCAGATACTATAGGCCGTGTATTCATTGGTTCCGGTGCACTGCCGGTTGGTGTGATAACCTCATTTTTTGGAGCCCCGGTATTTCTTTATTTGTTAATCAGGGGGTATAAATGAAACTCAAGGTAGCTGATATCCAATTTTCATATAACAGCCATCCTGTCCTTTCCAATGTAAGTTTCTCCCTGAACAAGGGGCAGATCATGTGTGTACTTGGTGTAAACGGGGCTGGAAAATCCACGCTGCTTAAATGCCTGAATTGTATCTTAAATCCAGAAAAAGGTTCTGTTTTTGTGGATGGGAAAAACATACTGCGCATGAACCGAAACTCAGTGGCACAGCATATGGGATATGTACCGCAACGCCATCCTGAAATAGACGTCACTGTTTTTGAGGCTGTGCTCATGGGTCGCAGGCCCCATATCAGATGGTCAGTTACCGGAAAAGATTATGCCTTTGTGGAAAACATCATCGAACAGATCGGCATTGCAGAGCTTGCCATGCGTCGTGTCAGTGATCTGAGCGGCGGTGAAATTCAGAAAGTTGTTATAGCAAGAGCTCTTGCACAGTCCCCTTCTGTTCTGCTTCTTGATGAACCCACAAGCAGCCTTGACATTAAAAATCAGCTTGAGGTAATGGCGCTGATTCGCAAAGTGGTTAAAATAAAAAAAATTTCAGCCGTTATTGTAATCCATGATCTCAATACTGCCATACGGTTTGCAGATAATTTTCTGTTTCTCAAGGATCATAGAATTCACGCACTTTCCACAAAGGAAGAACTCACTTGTGATATTATCAGGCAGGTGTATGACGTTGACGTTATTTTGGAAAAAATTAATGGTCACACAGTGGCAGTTCCGTTGTAACATTAATCAGAGGTTTAATATGATTAAGCACAATTCTATAGAAAAAAGTTTAAATATTATATCTGGGTATGGGCTGGAAGCTTTGATGTCAGTGGAATTCGAAGCAAAACAAAGCATACGGTCTATACTGTGGCTGCAATCCCGGATTGGCCTCCTGGCCGTTATTTGGATTATAATATGGAGCCTGATTCTGAATTTATCCGTTGCCGAAGCTGGACAATATAACATTCCATGTTCAGGCAATGATATTTCTGCCAGGACAATAAGGGTGACTGATATGACAAAACGTCGGATAACACTTTGCTTTGATCCTGAGCGTATTGTCTGCATCGGTCCCGGGGCATTGCGGCTGATCGTATACCTTCAGGCTGAATCAAAAGTCGTCGGTGTTGAAGATATGGAAAAAAGATTCCCAGGGGGTCGTCCCTATTGGATTGCCCATCCTGAACTTTCCGGATTACCAAGCTGCGGCCCCGGAGGAACGGTGAGTATTAATAAAAAACCTAATATGGAGGCATTGCTCGCCCTTGCGCCACAGGTGATTTTTGTTACCTATATGAAAGCTTCTCTTGCTGATCAGGTACAGAAAACACTTGGGATACCAGTGGTTGTGCTGAATTATGGCGCTTTTGCCACCTTTGATGAAGCAGTTTATGATGCACTTTCCATTACGGGAAGAATTCTGAACCGGGGAAAAAGAGCAGAGGATCTGATCAATTACATTAAACTTCTTAGAAAAGATTTGAAAAACCGTGTATCAGGTATTTCTAAGAGTATGCACCCAAGGGCATATGTGGGTGGTCTCGGCTATCGGGGAGCCCACGGCATTGAAAGTACGGAACAGCGCTATATCCCCTTTGATTGGCTTGATGTGCCAAATCTGGCAATGCAGGTAAAGCCTGCCATGGGAAGTCATGTTTTTCTTGACAGGGAAATGCTTTTAAAACTTGATCCTGATATTATCTTTATTGATGACGGGGGGCTTGACCTCATTGCTCAGGATTTCCGTAAAAAAACAACTTTTTATAATGCATTAAAGGCGTTCCGAAACAAACAAGTCTACACTTTAATGCCTTTCAACTGGTATGCAACAAATCTGGGGACAGCAATTTCAGATGCCTATGCCGTTGGCAAGGTTCTTTATCCTCAAGCGTTCAGGGATATTGATCCTGTGGAAAAGGCAGACGAAATATACAAATTCTTTGTGGATAAACCTGTTTTTTCGGAAATGGTGAAGGAATATGGGCAAATCATACAAAACCCTGCATTCCTTAAATAAGACATAAATTAAACAGAAAAAAAGGAGGGTAAAACAGACAATATATTATTATAACTGCCATGAGGCAAATCCGGCAACTGACAGACATAAACAGATACAAGAAGACAGCCCATTACCGGCCAAGGTTCACAGGCTGCCTTCCCAAGGATGAGTTCCCCCTGAAAAAAAGGGATGCTGCATCACCTTCTTTTATAGCACCACAGCATCCTTCCGTCAACTTCAGGAATTTTAATTAACCGATTGTTTAAGGATTTAACCTGCTGTTCAATCAATGGATATAGCATGGTGTCAGTGTACTGCTATACTGCTGTACCGATGTCCGGTCAGCCTGAAATATTTAAAGTGCAGTCCATTGAAATTGTGGTTCCAATATGGTTCTGAGACTTCACTATAT
>WFQS01000623.1 GCA_015486915.1 Desulfobacteraceae bacterium | reverse complement strand
GGATTAATCCTTTCCGGAGAATAGCCCACATGAAAATCCTTTTTCCATTCAAGACCGGAATGTTTTTCTAAAATCGGCACACAGATATCCTCTGTAACTCCGGGATACACAGTAGACTCAAAAACAACAATCGCCCCCTTCTTCATCACCTTGCCAACGATTTCAGATGCACTTTCCACGGGAAAAAGATCCGGCCGTCGTGCTTTATCAATTGGGGTTGGGACAGCCACAATTATAAAATCAGCTTCCGACATCAACGAAGGATCCGTTGTTGGAGTAAAGTGAGCAGCCTTTTTAAAATCTTCCTCTGACACTTCACCTGTAGGATCTTTATGTGCTGCACAATTTTTAACTATACTTTCCTTTAAATCAAATCCTATTGTTTGATATTTTTGTGCAAAATGTACAGCAAGGGGCAAACCAACATACCCAAGTCCAACAACAGCAATTATTTTATCTTTCATTGTATTCAATCTAAACCCCCTTGTTTATTTTTTATATCCGCAATGATGCGGTCATATGCAAAATCATCGGGCAGTACTATATTCTTGATTATTACATTTTGTCAACATATAATCAGAACTGCATTTACCGGGGTATTTATTACACAAATAAAAAAACTGCCATGGACAGATCAAACTTCTGTCGTGGCAGTTTTTTCAAGCATAATACTGCTATAAATTTAACGGCCATGAGGCCGGGCTGAACTGCGTTACAGCGCCTCAAAGAATCAAAGATTCTGACAAGCATAAAAAGAGCATTTGCACTTTGTCAAAAATGGACTCTTTAAATCTTATTTTGCAGGCGGTGTAAAGGTTCTTGCTCCAAGTTCCTTATCGATCATCAAAAGGCCGTTGCCCTTTCCGCCGATGAGTTTCAGCTTGTTAACAAAACCTTCCATTGAAGCCTCTTCTTCCACCTGTTCATCCACAAACCAGTTAAGAAAACTTTTTGAAGCATGATCATTTTCAGATATGGCAATATCCATTAAATCATTAATGAGCTTTGTCACAAACTGCTCATGTTTATATGCAAGTTCGAACACTTCAAGGGGAGACTTAAATTCGGTTTTAGGAGTATCAATCTGGGATAAAATAACGCGTCCACCCCGCTCATTTAAAAAATGGTACATTTTCATTGCATGAAATCTTTCTTCCTGAACCTGGATAAGAAAGAAATTTTCAAATCCTGCAAGGCCTTGAGAACTTAAATATGCTGCCATTGACAGGTAATAATATTCTGAAAAAATTTCCTTGTTGATCTGATCATTAATCGCATCCTGAAGTTTTTCTGAAATCATAGTTGTCTCCTTTTAAAATTGGATTTATTTGATATTGAATTTATCTTTTTCACAATTGTCATACGGTCTTTGCAGGCCGGATCATATCCATCTTATGCAGATATACACCCGCTGGTAAAAAAAATACATGTACTTTTTTAATTTTTCATCATAAAAGAGCCAAGGCGTTTTTCGGCATTCAGAACTTTTCCGTTCATCATGTATGGCATCAGTTTCATCATGGCAGCAACCATTTTTTTACTGGTGTCTTTAACCTTTTTATCGATTTCCTTAAGCTCTTCAGGCGGATTTGTTTTATCCTTCAGTTCAGGATATTTTTTCACAAACTCCTGCATTTTCGGCCACAGAGATTCCATTCCATCGGCAAATTTATTTACAGCTTTTGCTGCATCCTCTGCATTGTCTGCCTTTTCAATGTCAGCAATATAATCCTCCATCAGAGAGATATATTTTTCATTTACTTTTTTTACATCTGAGTATTTACCACCGCATCCGATGATAAGAAACATGATCACCAAAAGACTTAAAAAAATTACCGGGATTCTTTTTTTCATACTCATTCCTTTTTATTATGGTTTTCATGACTTAAGGATCGAAAATTTTAATTTCATACATGGACGTCTTTTATCCTGCACAACAAATATAACCGCCATGAGGCGGATCTGAACAGCGTTACAACGCCTCAAAAAATCAAAGATTTTGACAAACATAGAAAAAGCATTTGTGACTCTGTCAAAAATGAGCTCTTTTTTATAAAGATACCCGTAAAAAAATCACCAATAAGGTAGACTTTTTTATAAAAATAGTCAATGATAGTCTGATTTTTTTAACTGCCATGGTGCGGATCAGGATTGCCTCTGACCCGGTACCCACCAAATTGAGAAACAGAGTAATACCAGGGTGCGATTTAATTCTTTGTCAAAATCTCTGATTTTTTGAACGGATTCATGGCAAAATCATGAAAAATAAGGATAAAATTGTGCATAAAAATCTTTTTATATATATAAAATTATTATTGACCGCCATTTTCTGGGGCGGAACATTTATTGCCGGGAAGATGATATCGGAAACG
The DNA here is from genome assembly GCA_015486915.1 of Desulfobacteraceae bacterium. The sequence goes on along the minus strand of WFQS01000623.1, from coordinate 392 downwards.
GTTAATCCGTGTTCTGCATCTTTTTTACGCTTTGCAATTGCTTCATTTTTTTTAATTATTATCACTATAAAAATTGAGGGGAAACTGCCAAAACTAAAAAAAAAACAGATCCTTCCTGTTGTTCTCTTAGGGTTTACAGGTGTATTTGCCTATAATATATTATTTTTAACCGGGCTTCGCTATATCAATGCAGGCAGGGCAGCACTGATCATTGCAATGAATCCAATTTTTATCAGTTTATTGTCTGCCCTGTTCTTTAAAGAGCGCCTTGATTTAATAAAAATCATCGGAATTCTCATGTCTGTTACAGGTGCGATAATTGTCATATCAAATGGCAGGATAACCGATTTTGTGGGATACAGCTTCGGGAAAGGAGAGCTTTTAATCTGCGG
>WFQS01000622.1 GCA_015486915.1 Desulfobacteraceae bacterium | reverse complement strand
GTATTATCTTGTCGCTGGGTCATTCTTTCTCCTCTCTTTGGATTTTATCGTTTAAAAAAAGGAAGTATAAGTTTTAACCCAGCATTTTCAACCCCTGATTTAAAAAACCTGAGTTTTTACTGAAAATCGAATTTACATAAAGTCTTTTACACTATTTCCAAAAACAGGTCGTTTCATCTGACAGGATAGATGATACCAGGTTACTTTTAATTTAAATGCAAGTATTTTTTTAAAGATTCTTTACATTATTTTTGTATTAATATAGTAGGATATATATTGGATATGCATTCAACAGCATTGTATGCATATCCAGTTTTCAAAGTTCTTTTTTATGTTCTTTTTTTTTGCCGAAACTTTTAATGTTACGGCAATGATATTGAACATGGGTGCTATAATAAATTTTAATTTTCAGGAGGATTAAAGGATGAAAAAAAGTTTAGTATTATTATTATCTGTAGTTATCGGATGTGTTTTCTACTTTTCCAATTGTACCTTTGCTGCAGATATTCAGCTTGCAAAAAACTCTACACTTGAAAAAATTCTTAAAAAAGGGGAATTAAGGGTGGGTTTTGAAGCAGCTTACATGCCCTTTGAGATGACCGATAAAAAAGGCAGATTTATTGGCTTTGACATTGATGTTGCAAAAATGATGGCAAAGGATATGGGGGTTAAATTTGTCCCGGTTAACACGGCATGGGACGGCATTATTCCTGCTTTGATAACAAATAAATTTGATATTATCATGAGCGGAATGACAATAACCCAGGAACGGAATCTAAAAATCAACTTTGCCAATCCATATATTATTGTGGGGCAGACAATACTGATTAATAAAAAATTGAAAGGGATTGTAAAATCCTATAAAGACCTTAACAATCCAAAGTACACCATTACTTCAAAACTTGGAACAACGGGAGAAATGGCTGTAAAGAGAAAAATGCCGAGGGCAAAATACAAATCATTTGAGACAGAATCGGAAGCAGCCCTTGAAGTTTTAAATGGTAAATCAGATGCCTTTGTTTATGACCTTCCCTATTGTGTTGTTTTTATGGCAAAACAGGGTGCCGGCAGAATGGTATTCCTTGACAAACCCTTTACATTCGAGCCCCTTGCATGGGGAATCAACAAGGGTGATCCTGATTTCATGAACTGGCTTAATAATTTCCTGCGCCAGATAAAACATGACGGCAGATACGAAAAAGTATACAATAAATGGATAAAATCAACTGACTGGTTTAAAAACATGAAATAGAAATGCCGGTTTCAACAGGCATATAGAAAATAGACCGTATAGACCAGTCGAACCGGGCATGAACCGGGCATGAACCGGGATCATGCCAGATTCGGCTGGTCTTTTGCAAACCCTGGAGTTTAAATTTATATGGATTCTTCATCATCTCTTCTTCAAAAACAGAAAAAAAGATATTTTATTTTCTGGATGACAATTTTCTTTTTAATTATAGCCACAATTATAGGCGGACTTTACTATTCCACCCTTCAAATTGACTATACATGGCGCTGGTACAGGGTCCCCCAGTATTTTTTCTTTAATGATACGGTTAAACTGACCTCCGGGGTTGAGGGAACAGTTGACTCAATTAAAAAAACCGGTAAAGGGGTTGTCATAGTTATAAAAGGAGATGATGGGAAAACCTATACTTATGCAAGTCCTGCAAAAAAAGTTGATGTTGATACAGGAGATCTTATTTTTCAGGGTGATGTCCTTGCAAAATACAGAAAATGGAAGCCGGGTCTTTTAATGCAGGGCTTATGGATCACCCTTGAAGTAAGTATAGTTGCAACATTCTTCGGTATTATCCTCGGGCTTGTCACAGGCCTTGCAAGGATTTCATCCAACCCGGCCTTTAAATGGCTGTCCATAACCTATATTGAGCTCATCAGGGGTTCCCCCCTTCTTGTACAGATTTTCATCTGGTATTTTGTCCTTGGAACACTTGTCAATGCGATGCTTGCCAAATACGGCATTTCCCAGGTTCCGTCCCTGTGGTTTGGGGTGGCATCCCTTGCCTCATTTGAAGGGGCCTATGTTGCTGAAATTGTAAGATCCGGGATTCAATCCATTAACAAGGGGCAGACAGAGGCATCCAGATCCCTTGGTATGACCTACGGCCAGAGCATGTACCATGTTATTCTTCCCCAGGCCTTAAGGAGAATCATCCCCCCCCTTGCAGGCCAGTTCATAAGTTTAATTAAGGATTCGTCCCTGCTTGGAATTATTGCCATAAGGGAACTTACAAAAGCCACAAGGGAAATTGTAACAAGCAGTCTTCAACCCTTTGAGATGTGGTTTGTCTGTGCGATTCTCTATCTTGTATTAACTTTTTCCCTGTCCATGTTACTGCAGTATCTTGAAAAAAGGACGATGACCTCATGATCAATGTAAAAAATATATATAAAACTTTTCATGTGCCCCACACGGTAAAGGCCCTTGTGAATGTAACGGATAAAGTGGAACAGGGTGAGGTTGTTGTTGTAATCGGGCCTTCAGGCTCAGGAAAAAGCACTTTTTTAAGATGTCTTAACAGGCTTGAAACTGCTGATTCTGGGCAGATACTCATTGAAGGAACAGATATACTGCATCCTAAAACCGATATAAATAAAATCCGGGCGGAAGTAGGCATGGTGTTTCAGTCCTTTAACCTTTTCCCCCATAAAAGCGTCATAGATAACGTAAGCCTTGCACAGAACGTCGTTAGAAAAAGGTCTAAAAAAGAAGCCGAAGAGATCAGCCTTGCACTTTTAAAAAAAGTCGGTATTGAAGATAAGAAATCAGTTTATCCTGCACAGCTGTCAGGCGGGCAACAGCAAAGGGTGGCCATTGCAAGGGCCCTTGCAATGAACCCTAAAATAATGCTTTTTGACGAACCCACATCTGCCCTTGACCCTGAAATGATCGGTGAGGTTTTAGATGTGATGAAAACCCTTGCAAAAGAAGGTATGACAATGGTTGTTGTTACCCATGAAATGGGGTTTGCCAAGGAAGTTGCAGACCGGATTGTTTTCATGGACAATGGTGCTGTAATTGAAAAGGGGACACCTGAACATTTTTTTAAAAATCCCGAGCACGACAGAACAAAACTTTTTCTCAATCAGATATTATAGGATCAGATACTATTAGGACATGAAAATACTATTAGGACATGAAAATGGTTGAAATAAAAAAAAATCAGCAGGCGGAAAAATTAAATACCCTCATTAAAAAACTTCAGTCCCAGAAAAATATCCTTTTAAAGGAAATCGGAGAAATTGAAGAACGGCTGCAGAAGACTGAACAGATTTACAGAAGATATCTTCCATATATACTTGAACTTGTCATTGATAAAAAGACATCTGTTTCACCGCTTTTAAAGGATTTAAAAGATTCACTGAAAAAAAAGGCCTCCCTTGGCAGGATCGAACATATCTTAAAAAAAATTCAGGATGGCATATACAGGGAAGACCCGGATGGAGGAAAGAATACGGATAAAAAAACCTCTTTTTTCTCAGGGATTCTTAAAAAAACACCCCGTGATGATTTCTCTGAATTCAAAAAAGAGTATATCGACTTTATTGACAGCCTTAAAGCAAGTGTAGACAAAAATTACACTGACAAATTAAACTCTCTTTCCAAAAAAATTACAGAAGTCTCAAACTGGGGGGATATCAATGACATACACGATGATCTTTTTTCCTTTATAAAACAATACATAGATGAAATAAGTGCTGACCGTGAGAAAATTGCAGCATTTGTCCAGGAGATCATTAAAAAGATCTTTGATATCCAGGCAAACATTGACAAATCCCATGAAAACAATAAAGAAAATGAAAAATCAAATAAAAACTTCAGCCTGATTTTAGACAAAGAGATGGGGGAGTTAAAACACAGCCTTGATATATCAAAAAGCCTTGAAGATCTTAAATCCAGAGTTTCAGGAACCCTTACAAACATTGAATCGGCCTTAAAAAATAAAAAGGCAAAAGATCAGGCGATTAAAGAATCTGCCGATAATAACAGGGCTGCTTTCCAGTCCGGTTTTGCACAGCTTAAGAACGAACTTGCAAAAGCCACAAAACATTCAAAGGAACTGGAAATTAAACTCAACCGTGATTCTTTAACAGGAGCATTTAACAGAAGAGCGTATAACAAAAGAATTGAAGATGAAATGGACAGATTCCTGAGGTATGGAACCATTTTTTCCATGCTGATGCTTGATGTTGATTATTTTAAAAAAGTAAACGACAATTATGGACACGCAGTTGGAGACAAATGCCTTCAGGAGATCATAAAAAGAGCAGGCCCATATCTGAGAAAAAGTGATATGCTGGCAAGGTACGGAGGAGAAGAATTTGTCGTTATCATGCCTGAAACAGATGGAAAAGGAGCACTTGCCGTTGCTGAAAAAATAAGACAGACCATTGAAAAACTTGAATTTATTTATAAAAAAGATGTGGTAAAGGTTACGGTGAGCATTGGTGTTTCACAGGTTAAGGAAGGTGACAAAACAGCTTCTGATATTTTTGACAGGG
>WFQS01000621.1 GCA_015486915.1 Desulfobacteraceae bacterium | reverse complement strand
TGCCTGCGGACAGCCCGCCATTAATCCGGGTCCCCAAAAAATGATTCTTGAAGCTGTGAATGATGTGCTTGATTTTTTCGGACAAATGGGAAAAATCAAAGTTGAGGTTGAGATTTTTGTGCCAAAGGGCGAGGAACTTGCAAAAAAAACCCTTAATTTCAGGCTTGGAATAGAGGGGGGGATATCCATATTAGGGACAACGGGCATTGTGAAACCCATGTCCCATGAGGCCTATATTGCAACCATAAAATACGGGATATCCGTTGCAAAGGCCATGGGTTCGGATACTCTTGTCTTTACAACGGGAAGGAGAAGCGAAAGATTTGCAATGGGACTTCTCCCCGATTTCAGGGAAGACTCCTTTATACAAATCGGTGATTTTTTCCGGGCATCACTGAACGAGGCGGAAGCTGCTGAAACTATCAAAAATATTATTATCACTGTTTTTTTCGGAAAAGCTGTGAAAATGGCCATGGGTTTTCCCCATACCCACGCTGCAAAATCAGAACTTACCATGAAAAAACTTGCCCTGTGGACAGAAAATTTAACAAAGGATAAAATTATTGTTGAAAAAGTTTTACAGTCCAACAGCGCCCGCCACGCATTTACCTATATATACCCGGATTATCCTGACATAATCTCTTTTGTGGGGAAAAAAATAATTGAATCCGCCGATAAATTTTCCCATTCAAAATTCAGGATCAGGGCTGTTATTTTTGATTTTAACGGTAACGTTGTTTTTGATTCCCTTTAAAATTTTCTACGGCACACAAAGTGCCGGATTAACCGGTTATTTTGTCCATGGAAATATTAAGTGATTCGGCTATTCCTTTTCCGTATTCAGGATCGGCTTTAAAACAATTGCCTGCATGCCGGATTTTAATTTTTTCAGGTGCATCACCCATTGCCCTTGCAGTATTTTCAAAAAGCACCTGCTTTTGTTCATAAGTCATCAATCGGAAGAGTTTTCCCGGCTGGAAGTAATAGTCATCATCCTCCCGGTGATTAAAGTGATCCATGCCGCCTTCAATGGCAAGGGGTGGTTCTGAAAAATCAGGCTGTTCCTGCCATTGTTCTTTTGAGTTTGGTTCATACCCTATGGTACTGCCGTAATTTCCGTCCACACGCATGGAGCCGTCGCGGTGATAACTGTGAAAAGGACACCGGGCTGCATTGACAGGGATCTGGTGATGATTTACTCCAAGGCGGTATCTCTGGGCATCGGCATAGGAAAAAAGCCTTCCCTGCAGCATCTTATCCGGAGAGAAACTGATTCCCGGAACCACACTTGCCGGATTAAAGGCAGACTGCTCAACCTCTGCAAAATAGTTTTCAGGATTTCTGTTTAATTCCATTTCGCCCACTTCAATTAAAGGATAGTCCTTATGATACCACACCTTTGTCAGATCAAATGGGTTGTATGGGCATTCTGTGGCCTCTTTTTCCGGCATGATCTGGATAAACATGGTCCAGCGCGGATAATCTTTTCTTTCTATGCTTTCATAGAGATCACGCTGATGGCTCTCCCTGCACTGCCCGATCATTTTTTCTGCCTCGGCATCGGTGAGATTTTTAATTCCCTGCTGACTTCTGAAATGAAATTTTACCCAGAATCTCTCATTATCGGCATTGATAAGACTGAAGGTGTGGCTGCCGAATCCGTGCATATGTCTGTAACTTGCAGGAATACCGCGGTCACTCATGGTTATTGTAACCTGGTGCAGGGCTTCGGGCAGCGATGTCCAGAAGTCCCAGTTGTTTTCTGCACTGCGCATATTGGTTCTCGGATCTCTTTTTACGGCATGATTAAGATCCGGAAATTTAAGAGGGTCGCGCAGGAAAAACACAGGTGTATTATTGCCCACAAGATCCCAGTTTCCCTCTTCCGTGTAAAATTTCAGGGCAAATCCCCGGATATCCCGCTCTGCATCTGCAGCTCCACGCTCTCCTGCCACCGTTGAAAAACGGGCAAACATCTCTGTCTTTTTACCGATTTTTGAAAAAATTTTTGCCTTTGTGTAGCTTGTGATATCATTTGTCACAGTAAAAGTACCAAAGGCGCCGGAACCCTTTGCGTGCATTCTGCGTTCCGGTATCACTTCACGGTCAAAATGGGCGAGTTTTTCCATGAACCAGACATCCTGGAGCATCATTGGCCCATGAGGGCCTGCGGTGATTACATTCTGGTTGTCAACAACGGGTGCTCCTGCATTTGTTGTTAATTTCTTTTTTTCTGACATTGTACTGCCTCCTTTGCGTTTTGTCCTGACCTGATTTCAGGCAGGGGTTAATGATAAAACGAATTTTTACGTTTTAGTTATTAAACTTATATAATAATTATTCTTATCAACAGGCCAAAAAAAATGTCACAAAAAAATGACCGAAAATAAAAACAGGTTCAGATTATCTATCTATTTATTTTTTTGAAAGGCATTTTGAACAGATCCCGTGGAGAACAACATTTTTTTCCAGGATCTTGCCCAACCCCTTCATTTCTTCCGGTATATCCATGGCATCAAAAGAATTCCATGTAAAATCGATCAATTGTCCGCATTGATCACAGAAAAAATGGTGATGCTGATCTATTTTTGCCTCAAATCTTGCCCTGCTTGCCATGGTTCCAACCCGCTTAACCAGGCCAAGTTCTTCAAAAGTGGCAAGGGTTCGATACACCGTGTCTATGGACAGTGTCGGCATTTTTTCCACGAGTAATTTATGAAGGGTCTCGGCAGAGGGATGTGCGTCAGACTGCGCCAGGGTACGGTAAATTTCCAGACGCTGGTGTGTAACCTTTAAGCCGTTTTCCCTGCAGACCTCTTCAAAACGGGCTGTTTGTTTATTTTTATCCATAAAAAATAGCATTCAAATTTATTATAACTGCCATGAGGTCGGGCCGAACTGCGCGACAGAGCCTCAAAAAATTGCCATAAGGCCGGGCAGGCTTTGTCTGGAATCATCAATAATAGATAAACCTTTAATTAAGATTAATTCTTATAAAAGAATTATACCTGTTAAACTGCTTTGTCAAGATAAAATTTGATTAATCAATATTTTTTAATTTTTCCTTGACTTGCCTTTAAATTCTTTTTATATCTGCCACAAAATTTATGTGTTGTCTGAATTCAGACTGAAAAGGGAAGACGGTGCAAATCCGTCGCGGACCCGCCGCTGTAACCCCCATCATTTTTTTAATTGTAAAAAAATGAACTTTTACGGCAATTATGCCACTGTTTCTCTTATTTGAAACGGGAAGGTGTCGGAAAAGAAGGGAAGCCAGAAGACCTGCTCATAATGTAAGTAATAAAATGTATTATCCTCGTGGAACAGGATGATGCGGACTTGATGGTGGATAAAAAACGGTATCCCCGGATCAATTTATTTTGGTTCGGGGATTTTTGTTTTTTGAACAGGGACAGAATAAAATCTTTGATGCATTTTGCAGTTTAACCGGAATCCTTTGCAATTTTGTTTGATGGATTATGTTCTCGACCATAACACAATTAATGTGAGGTTTTATTATGAAAAAGTTTAATTATTTTTGTATTGCATTTATTTTATCACTGGCTCTTGCTGCATCTTCTTTTGCAATGGGCCGGCAAAAGATCAAAAAAGCCATTGTGCTTGCGGGTTTTGGTACAAGTTACCCTTCGGCTTTAATTTCATTTACAGATCTGCAGAAAGAGGCACAGAAAGCCTTTCCCGGAGTTAAAGTTAAAATCGCCTTTACATCAAATATCATCAGGAGAATATGGCATAAAAGACAGGGTGACAAACAGTTCCTAAAGGACAATAAAAATATTCCAAAAGAGATACTTTTTGTGAAGGGTCCCCTTGCAACAATTGCGGATCTTCAGGATGAGGGCTATAACACAATTGTTGTACAGCCAACCCACGTATATGAGGGAGAGGAATACACAGATCTTTCCTCCTATATCAACGGACTTAATACCATTAAAACCGTTAAGAAAAAATACATGCCCTTTAAAAAGCTTGTGCTTGGCCGTCCCATTTTAGGGAAAAAAGGGCCTGAATATGATTATCATAAAGATATAAAAATCTGTGCAAGGGCCATGGCAAAGGATGTAGCTCTTGCAAAGAAAGATAAGGCAGCTCTTGTCTACATGGGCCATGGAAATGAATTTCTCACAACAGGCGCTTATATAGAATTTCAGCAGGCAATGAGAAAAATGTATCCCGACACCCCGATTTTCATTGGCACGGTGGAAGGGTATCCTTCACTTGAAAATGTTGTTAACAGCCTTATGCACAGTAAAATTAAAAAGATTGTGTTAAAGCCTTTGATGATTGTTGCAGGTGATCATGCAAATAATGATATGGCAGGCAGCGGTGATGATTCATGGAAAAATGTTATAAAAGCCCATGGTATAAGGGTTATCACAGTGATCCACGGAATCGGAGAAAACCCTGAAATAGGTAAGATCCTCATTCAGCATATAAAGGATGTTGCAAAGGATAACAAGATTAAATTGTAGCTTCAGGTTGCAGGCTTCACCATCTCTGTCAATGGTGCGGGTTGCCTGATTGCCCTGGGATTGGATATCTTCTGCTTCCCTACGGATGATATGACCTTGTATTTACAGGGCAATCAGGCACTATTTAGTAAATATTCGGCCAGCACTCCATCTTCACCTATTTTGGCCTGCTCACATAGCATTAGTATGCTACACAGTCCCAAATAGGCGAATATGAAGCACTTCCCAAAATTTACATGATTAAGGTCGAATATTTACACTATTTAACAGGTTTGAAGAAAGAGGAAATTTTTTATTATGATAAAAAAAGCTTCGTATATACTTGCGGCCGTTGGATTTATGCTGATAATGGGCTCTGTTATAAGTACCTATGCCTTTACCTTTATGGACAGTTCCAATAATAAAATAATTGTAAAAAAGCCATTTAAAAGGATAATTTCCCTGTACGGAGCTCATACTGAAAATCTGTTTTCCTTAGGACTTGACAGTGAAATTATAGGGGTTTCCAAAAATGAGGCCTATCCGCCCATGACCATGAAAAAGCCAGTTTTCTCCTACCATGATGATGCTGAAAAATTTATTGCCGCCCGTCCTGATCTGATTTTAATAAGGCCTATGATAGCCCGTGCATATAAAGGCCTGGTAAAAGAATTGACAAGGGCTGGAATCACGGTTGTTTCGCTGCAGCCGAGATCCGTGGATGAAATGTTTTCATACTGGAAAGAGCTTGGCATGCTCACGGGAAAAGAAAAACAGGCGGACAAAATGATAGATGATTTTCATGGGGAACTTGGAAAAATTAAGGCAATTGTGAAAAAAATTCCTCTGTCAAAGAGAAAAAAAGTCTATTTTGAATCGATACACAGCAGAATGAAAACTTTTGCTCCATCCTCCATTGCCGTATTTGCCCTTAAAACCGCCGGAGGGATCGATATTGCAGAGGATGCAAAGGCGAGAAGGGGAACCAATATTGCCGAATATGGAAAGGAGCGTATTTTATCCCATGGCGGTCAAATTGATGTGTTTCTTGCCCAGCGCGGTGCAATGAACCACGTAAATATCAGGAAAATCAGGGAAGAAGGCGGATTCAGGGCTATTAAAGCAGTGAGAGATCATCAGGTATTTATAATTGATGAAAAAATAGTCTCAAGGCCCACTATGAGATTATTGGACGGAATATATGAAATAGGAAGGATCTTATATCCTGCATATTTTAATGATATCAGCAGATTCATTAAAAAGCGTGTGATTACAAGGGCCGATTTTGCAGAGATACTCGTTAAAATGATGAACATCCGCCTTAAAACTCCAAATTATCTTCATGATATACGGAAAAGAGCGGATTCAAAACATAAATACGGAGATTTCAGGGATATTGATTATTTCGGGGACAGGTACAAGTATATTGAAACAGCTGTATACAAGGGGCTTTTTAACAATGTTAAAAAATATGAATTTTACCCTGATTCTCCCATAACAAAAGGAGATGTTGCCTATGCGTTGTTTATGTATTTTGATCTTCCGGATTCCTTTGCCCCCGTTAAAATCAAAGATGTAAATGATTCATATCCACTGTACAACCAGATAGAAACTCTTGTCGGCTTAAAAATAATGCATTTAAATAAAAGAAAAGAATTTTTACCAGAAAATTCAGTTTCAGGTAAAACTCTCGTTAAAATTATAAAAACAGCAGCAGAGTTGAATAAAAACAAATCTAATAATACAGAAAAATTTAAAATCAGCTTGACAAACAGCAGGTTTTCAACTATTTGTGCTTTTCAAATGCAGTATGAAACTGCCAGGACCAATATAAGCCTGATCCATTCAGGCAGAACTTTTCAAAAAATAAAATTTATTTTTTAATGTGAGTCACGAAGACTTTTAACAATTTGTTGGAAGATTTCGTGGCTTTTTTTGTTTTTAAACGGCTTGTTTTTATTTGAACAGACGGTTTCATAAAAAGTTCGGTTTCTGCTGCATTCCCCATCACTGCACAGTATATTGTTTACCCTGCATTATTCAAGGATTTGCAGTTAGGGAACTTCCAAAAAATAATTTACGCATCCTGTTTGCCCTTTTGCCCGTTTTCTATGTTGTGATAACAGGCACATAGTTCGACTATGCACCTGTCATCACGCCTTGAAAACGAACAAAAATACTGCACAATATACGTATATTATTTTCTTCCAGTTCCCTTATTAATTTTAAAGCCCTTTTATGTTGCCGTTACAATTTTATTCTTTTTTAAAACCGGTATTTATTATCCGGTTTTAAAGACAAATGGAGGTTTTAAAATGCATATTCCCGACGGATACTTAAGTCCGCAAACCTGTGCTGTAATGTATGCAGCTGCTGCCCCTTTCTGGTATGTTGCTGCCCGGAAAGTAAAAAAAACCCTTACAACAAAAACGATTCCGCTTTTAAGCATCTTTTCAGCATTTTCATTCGTGCTTATGATGTTTAATGCACCGGTTCCCGGCGGAACAACAGCCCATGCGGTGGGGGGAGTATTGATAGCCATTATACTCGGACCATGGGCTGCAGTCATGGGTGTTTCTGCAGCTCTGTTTATCCAGGCGATTTTTTTCGGAGATGGTGGAATTCTGTCCTATGGAGCAAATGTATTTAACATGGCAATTGTTCTTCCCATTGTGGGTTACTGGGTATACAGACTTATTGCAGGATCATCTGCCCTGGATTCGACAAAACAGTGGATAGGAGCAGCAATAGGGGGCTATGTGGGGATAAATACGGCAGCATTGTGTGCGGCAGTAGAATTTGGTCTTCAGCCCATGTTGTTCCACACGGCAAACGGGACTCCTCTTTATTGCCCCTATAATCTTTCCCAGGCGATTCCTGCCATGCTTTTTGCTCATATGACGGTTGCAGGAATAATCGAAGCAATTGTTACCGGCGGTGTACTGGTTTTTTTGAGAAAATCGATGCCGGAAGTCTTAATTAATATGACAAAGGGGGTGCCGGCATGAAAAATATAACAAAACTTGGAATTGGGCTTGCAGTTCTCGGCATCCTTGCCCCCATCGGGCTTCTTGCCTCAGGGGATGCCTGGGGTGAATGGGGAAATGATGCGTTTACAACGATGGTGGGCTTCATACCAAAGGGTCTTGCAAGGTTTTCCGATTTGTGGAGCGCCCCTTTTGCCGATTATACTGTATCCGGCACCGGGGATTATATCGGATATATCCTTTCTGCTTTTGGCGGGATGCTGCTTGTCATGCTTGCAACCTGGGGAGTAGGAAAGCTGCTGTCGGCTCATAATAATAATAGTACCGGGAATTGAAGCGTGGGTAAAGATTTTATAGCAAAGACAATGGCGGAAATTACTGCGGCCATGCAGTCTTCAATTTTTGCAAATACCTATGCATCGAAAAACGGGCTCATGCAGAAGATAGATCCAAGAGTGAAAATTGTCACCATTCTTCTGCTGTTGATTGTTACCGGGCTGGCAGGGAACCTCCGGGTTCTGTGTCTGCTTTACGGCCTGACCATTATTCTCGGGCTTTTATCAAGGCTGAGCCTGGTTTTTTTTATTAAAAGAGTCTGGCTTTTTATCCCGCTTTTTGCTGGCATTATAGCGATTCCGGCCATTTTTAATATTGTAACTCCGGGAAAGACCCTTTTTACGGTTGTTACTTTTTTATCGCCGCATCACTTTGGGCCTTTTTTTATACCGGAAGAAATTACTATAACCCTCCAGGGACTGACCAGCGCTGCCATCCTCGTTATGAGGGTGGCAACCTCGGTATCCCTTGCCGTCCTGCTTGTGGTGACCACACAGTGGGTTCACCTGTTAAAGGCTTTATCCGTGCTTAAGGTTCCTGAAATTGTCATCCTCGTTCTTGCCATGACATACAGGTATATTCAGCTCCTTTTAAGGACAGTTGAGGGAATGATTCTTGCGAAAAAAAGCCGGCAGATTTCGGATATGAAAATTAAACAGGAGCACGGCTGGATCGTCTCAAGGCTTGGTGTGCTTATCGGGAAATCCTACAGGATGAGCAGTGATGTACATCTTGCTATGATTTCAAGGGGGTGGTCCGAGAACCCACAGCTTATGGATGATTTTTCAGTCCATTTAATCGACTGGTTGTGGATTACGTTTATAATGGTGGTAATAGGGTGCTGGATAGTGTTGAGGTGAATAACGGAAAATGGAAAATAAAATGAAAAAAAAAGCAGTGTTTGAACTGTCAGACGCTACCTATGATTATGAAGGAGCTGCAGGTCATGCTCTGGATTCGGTGAGTCTTGTTATAAATCAGGGTGACAGCGTGTCTCTTCTTGGAGCAAACGGGTCTGGAAAGTCAACCCTTCTTAAGCTTCTCGACGGACTTTATTTTTCGGTAAAAGGAGAGGTTAAGGCCTTTGGAGAGGTGATCAGTGAATCTTCCATGAGAGACAATAAATTTTCCAGGGATTTTCACTCAAAGGTGGGTTTCGTGTTCCAGGACCCGGATGTTCAGCTTTTTCTTCCAACGGTCTGGGATGAGGTGGCTTTTGCCCCGCTGCAAATGGGTATGGAAAAAAAAAGGGTAAGGGAAATTGTCTCCGAGGCTTTAACAAGTCTTGGCCTGTATGATTTAAAGGACAGACCTCCGTATCATTTAAGTGAAGGCGAAAAGAAAAAAGTCTCCATTGCCTCTATTCTGACCCTTGACCCACAGGTATGGTTAATGGATGAACCCTCTGCAAGCCTTGATCCGAAAACAAAGGGGTGGGTTATCGATTTTGTAATGTCCCTTGCGGAAAACGGGAAGACAATTATCATTGCAACACACGACCTGGAAATCCCCTATGTGGCAACAGAGCTTTGCTATGTGCTGGGACAGGATCACAAAATATCTGCCCTGGGCACGGCAATTGACATATTAAATAACGAGGAGATCCTGTTAAAGGCCAACCTTATTCATAAACACCGCCATGTTCACAACGGGGTTGCCCATGCGCATCCTCATAGGCACTGGTTTTTTTAACAAATGAAACTGGATTATTTTTAATCAAATATTTCAGTTTCATTGCATAGTTTTGAGATTTTACCGGTTTTTAAGGATTGGAGATGAAATAAGTTGAACAGAAACAGCGCAGAATTCCTACCCCATGTACAAGGCGCATTAAAGGTTGCATACTCAAAGTATTCGGCCTTTGATGCAACGAAGTAGATGGGATAGAAGACAAGCAATTTCGTTCAACTTATAAAATTTCCGATCCTAAGGGTTTATCTCAAAAATAATATAAATTATTTTTTAATGTACTACAAAAGGATTTTAAGGAGGAAAAGTATGAAAAAGTTGATTTTACTATTTATGGCATTTTTTATTTTTGCAGGATTACCGCAGACTTCAAAGGCAGCATCCAATGAGGAATTGATGCAGCAGATTAAAATACTGCAGCAAAGACTTGCTGAACTGGAAAATAAAGTTGCAGATAGAAAACAGGTTAAAACAGATCAGAAGGGTGAACAGGGTGAAGTATCGGGAATAACCGAAGCGACTACCATTAAAAATACTGTGAAAACAGGGTTAAAGAATCTGAATTTAAACATCGGGGCAAGTACAGGGTATCTGTATGCAACAAATTCCGGCACGGATGCTGCTGGAAAAGATGTTTCCAATGACAAGTTCCTTATTACAAATTTCATTGTGGGTTTTGATTATAATCCTGAAAATCTTCCCGTAAGTTTTTCAGGCACCTATGGAGGCACGACAACACCCTC
>WFQS01000620.1 GCA_015486915.1 Desulfobacteraceae bacterium | reverse complement strand
TGGTTAAATTATTTATATCTTTTATTTACATACTTTACGTTCACAGATACGTTCACAGGACAGGACAGGACAGGACCTGCATGAACTTTATTCACAGAATTTATATCTCATAAGGATAAAAGTGAGAACCATTTATAAAAATTATGTGGTTGAAAAAAGCAGAATAGGCTTTTTAAAATTTATTTTTGAAGCCCATGATGGGCTTGCGGTTATTACAACCCTTGATGCAAAAAAAGGACTGGTAAGATTTGCCATTGCACCGGGCTGTGTCGACGAAACCCGCACCATATTAGATGATCTGAAAAAGGATATCATTATCAATGAAGTCTGAAGGCTTTGCCTATATATACACAATCGGGTGTCAGATGAACACCTATGATTCTGAAAAATTATTTTCCATTTTAAGAAGATCCGGTTATAACAAAACAGATTCCTTTGACAAAGCCGATATTGTTATATGCAACACATGTTCGGTAAGGGAAAAAGCCCAGGAAAAGGCTTTCAGTTTTCTTGGAAGAATTACGGAAAAAAAGAGGAAAAAACCCCATCTCATATCAATAATGGCAGGCTGCGTTGCCCAGCAGGAGGGAGATGCTGTTTTTAAACGCATCCCATCTTTAGATATTGTTCTTGGAACCCAGGCATTTGAAAGACTTGAACTGCACATCAAATCAATTCAAAACGGGAAATCCCATATAACTGACATTGATACGAGCAGCTCAATATATGAATCCATGCCTGATTTTAAATGCCTTGAAAAAAATAAGGTCTCAAGGTTTGTTACCATTATGCAGGGATGTGATAATTTCTGCACCTATTGCATTGTACCCTATGTCAGGGGAAGGGAGAGAAGCAGGTCTCCTGAAAGCATCGTCAAAGAGATAAGCATGCTTGCCGATTCAGGTGTAAAGGAGGTAACTTTACTTGGTCAGAATGTTAATTCATACGGGAAAAAAGAAAAGATCTGCTCTTTTCCTGAACTGCTCTCAAAAATAGCTTTAATTGACGGTATAAAAAGAATACGGTTTGCCACTTCCCATCCAAAGGATCTTTCAGACGAACTGATTTACGCCATGAAAGACCTTGACAAGGTGTGCAATCATCTCCATCTTCCTGTTCAGTCAGGTTCCAATAAAATTTTAAAAAAAATGAGCCGTGGTTATACAAGGGAGAATTACCTTGAGAGAATATCAAAGTTAAGGGAGAACTGCCCTGGCATTGCACTTTCTTCTGATATGATTGTGGGATTTCCAGGGGAAACAGAAGATGATTTCAATGAAACCCTGTCCATTGTGAAACAGGTTGAATTTGACGGACTTTTTGCCTTTGCCTATTCGGATCGCCCCAATGCCCCTGCGGTAAAATTTTCCGGAAAGATTGGAGAAACGGAGAAAATGGCAAGGCTGAATAAACTTTTAGATCTTCAGGAATCGTATACTGAAAAGAAAAATCAGGCGATGCAAGGAAAAATTGAACCTGTAATGGTTGAAGGGAAAAGCCTGAAAAAAAGACATTTTTCAGAGGGAGAAAACAGCGATATTCCGCAGATGACAGGGCGTACAGATTCAGGGAAAATAGTTCATTTTTGCGGTGAGAATATAAATCCGGGTGATTTTGTAAATATAAAAATAAAAAATGCCTACCCCCATTCATTGTGGGGAGAAATTTTTAAATGAAAAAATTTTAACACCAATTCAAAAGGCGGAATAACTCAACCATGACAAAATTATGTAATCTGAAGGTCAATTGATTCTTTCATCTTTTTTGTTTGCGGCAGAGCGATATGCCATGAACCGGTATTTGGGAAAAGGTGACCATAATATGAAAAACAGGATAAAAAAGGTAAAACCGGGACGTAACAGTCCATGCCCCTGCGGAAGCGGGAAAAAATACAAGAACTGCTGCCTGAATGCTCCGAAAAAAGTTTTAACCCTTAAACAGGAGTATAAAAGAAAATACGATATCAGGCTCAAAGAACCCGAAGAAATAGAGGGGATAAGAAAATGCGGCGTTCTTCTGCTTGATATCATGGACAAGGTATCATCGATGATAAAGCCCGGAATTACAACCAATGATATCAACACCATTGTTCATGAAGAAACAATAAAAGCGGGAGCTGTTCCGGCGCCTTTAAATTACCATGGTTTTCCAAAAAGCGTATGCACTTCCGTTAATGAGGTGATATGCCATGGGATACCTGGAAACAGGGTTTTAAATGACGGGGATATTGTAAATGTTGATATTACGCCGATTTTAAACGGTTTTTATGCCGATGCAAACAAAACATTTTTTGTGGGAAACCCGACAAAGGATGGAGAAAAAATAGTCAGCGTTGCAAGAGAATCCTTAAAACGGGCCATTGAAGTGGTACGTCCCGGTGCAAGGCTTGGAGATATAGGTTGGACCATCCAGCATTACGCCGAAGGCCAGGGCTGTTCAGTTGTACGTGAATTTGTAGGTCATGGAGTGGGACTTGATTTCCACGAGCAGCCGCAGGTGCTGCATTTTGGAAAACGTGGAAAGGGAATTGAACTTGTTCCCGGCATGGTGTTTACAATTGAACCCATGATCAATCTTGGAACAAGAAAACTCCACATACTTGATGATAAATGGACGGCTGTTACCAATGACAATGCTTTATCGGCACAGTTTGAACAGACCCTTGCTGTAACTGAAACAGGATGCGAAAGCCTTACGCCATTTGAGCTTTAACCTCAACCTGAACAGGCCATAACCAAAAAGTTTTTTTAAAAACCGTATACTGCAATTCATATTTTTGGTCATGCATGATTTTAAATCTCATGATATCTCTTTTATCATTTTGCGGAGCTGTTTGCGCCAGTGTTCCGGCATCATGCCCGTTGCAGCGGTAAAACCTGTTTTATCAAGCACACTGAAATTCGGTCTTTGAGCAGGAGCAGGATATTTTTCAGAGGGGATGGGAACAATGGGAATTTCTTTTTTAATTAATCCTGCTGAAACTGCTTCTTCCCCAATGGCAACGGCAAAATCATACCATGATGCAACACCTGCATCTGTCCAGTGGAAAATTCCCTTTAAATTAAATTCTACAGCCTTCCATACAGCCTTGGCAAGTCCCTTTGCCCAGCATGGAGTTCCGATCTGGTCATAGATTACATTAAGAATTTCTTTCTCCTTCATAAGGCGGATCATGGTATGAACAAAATTATTACCATGGACTGAATAAAGCCATGCGGTTCGTATAATCAAAGCTTCATTTTTCAGTATGTCCTGTACTGATTTTTCCCCTTCAAGTTTTGTTTTACCGTAAACAGAACACGGGTCAGGTATGTCATAGGGCTGCCACGGTTTTGCAGTATTTCCGTTAAACACAAAATCAGTTGAAATATGCACCATGCGGGCATTTATTTCCAATGCACCCCTTGCAAGGTTTGCAGCCCCTTCACAATTAACGGCACGGGCTGATGCCTCATCGGTTTCCGCCTTGTCAACATTGGTGTATGCAGCGCAATTGATAATCCAGTCAGGTTTATATTTTTTTAATATACCAAAAACAGATGCACTGTCACATATATC
>WFQS01000619.1 GCA_015486915.1 Desulfobacteraceae bacterium | reverse complement strand
GTTGTGCACAAAAACAAAAAAAACCCTGTAATGCTTGAAGATCGTTATGTTAACCCCTTGTCAGCCCCTGATTATCTTAAACAGGACTTTACAACCATAACTTCTTCAAATTACCTTATGAATGTTACACCTTTAAGGGATGTAGAACATATTGTGGAAGCAGTACTGCCGGAAGCCAGGGTAATTAAACTGCTTAAAATATCTTCTGCTGAACCCTGCCTTGTTCTACACCGTACAACATGGGATGAGATCGGCAGAGTGGCAACCCACAGCAAAATGATTTACCCGGGATCGGTGTATCGCCTTGGAGGAAAATTTAAACCTTAGCGGCAAAGCCGCCATTATCAGTTATCATTGGTCAGTGGTCAGCTTTGGAGGTTATTTTGAAATTTTTGGGATTTGGAAGTATGTAAAAAATATTTTCAAGATACTAAAAATGTTGAGGTTCCTCCTCAATTTTAAGGAGATTATAATTATGACAGATAACATTAAAACATCAAATGCCATGGAAATTAAGATAGATGATGAACTTCCTGAAATCAAATCCTTTAAAAAGGGAATCCGCCGTGCTCCTGACAGGGGCTTTATATTAAGTGAAAGCCAGACACGAATTGCCCTGGAAAACGCTTTGCGATATATTCCCGAACAGCACCACGCTATTCTGATCCCTGAATTTCTTGAAGAATTAAAGACAAGGGGACGTATATATGGATACAGGTTCAGGCCCGAAGGAGCAATAAAGGCAAAACCCATTGATCAATATAAAGGCAGATGCCAGGCAGGAAAAGCCTTTCAACTGATGATCGACAACAACCTTGATTTTGATGTTGCCCTTTATCCCTATGAACTTGTAACCTACGGCGAAACTGGCAGCGTCTGCCAGAACTGGATGCAGTACTGCCTGATCAGAAAATACCTTGAAAACATAACTGAGAATCAAACCCTTGTCATGCAGTCGGGTCATCCACTCGGACTTTTTAAATCATCTCCTGACAATCCAAGGGTGATTATTACAAACGGTCTCATGGTTGGATTATACGACAATCCCGATGACTGGGAGGTGGCAGTGCAGATGGGTGTTTCTTCCTATGGGCAGATGACCGCAGGCGGATGGATGTATATTGGCCCCCAGGGCATTGTCCACGGAACTTATAACACACTTTTAAATGCAGGAAGGAAAAAATGCAATATTCCGGATGACGGCAATCTTGCAGGCCTGGTGTTTGTTTCTTCAGGTCTTGGAGGCATGAGCGGCGCCCAGCCAAAAGCCGCTAAAATAGCAGGAGCTGTTTCCATTATTGCTGAAGTGGATGCATCCCGCATAAAAACACGTCATGATCAGGGATGGGTTGATACTGTTTCTTCAGATCCTGATGAAATCCTTTTTCTTGCTTCCAAAGCGGTCAGCGAAAAAACACCCACATCCATTGCCTTTCACGGAAATATTGTTGACCTGCTTGACCATATCGTGAAAAAACATTTTAAAGTGGATCTTTTATCTGACCAGACTTCCTGTCACGTTGTGTACAACGGAGGATACTGTCCCCGGGGTATCAGTTTTGAAGAAAGGACAAAAATGCTTGCAGATGACCGTCCCCGCTTTAAAACACTTGTGGATAAAAGCCTTCGCCGCCATTATGAACTGATTAAAGAGATCACCGGCCAGGGAACATTCTTTTTTGATTATGGTAACTCGTTTTTAAAAGCTGTTTTTGATGCAGGTGTAATTGAAATCGCAAAAAACGGTGTCAATGCAAAGGACGGCTTTATTTTTCCCTCCTATTTTGAAGATATAATGGGACCTATTTTTGATTTAGGGTATGGCCCGTTCCGCTGGGTATGTCTCAGTGGAAAACATGAAGACCTGCAGAAAACCGATCATGCAGCCATGTCATGCATTGACCCTGACCGCCGCGTTGAAGACAGAGATAATTATATGTGGATAAAAAATGCCGAGGCAAACCAACTTGTTGTTGGCAGCGAGGCAAGAATCTTATACCAGGATGCCGGGGGGAGAATGGCCATTGCCTTAAAATTTAACGACATGGTGAGAAAAGGTGAAACAGGGCCCATAATGATCGGAAGAGACCACCATGATCCGGGAGGCACGGATTCACCTTTCAGGGAAACTGCAAATATACTCGACGGAAGTAATGTGTGCGCTGATATGGCAACCCACTGTTTTGCCGGCAATGCTGCAAGAGGTATGTCCCTTGTATCCCTTCACAACGGAGGCGGAACCGGCATTGGCAATGCAATTAACGGAGGATTCGGCCTTGTACTTGACGGAAGTGACAGGGTGGACAGCATCATCCGCCATGCCATATCCTGGGATGTCATGGGAGGAGTTGCCCGCAGAAACTGGGCAAGAAATCCAAATGCCATGGAGGTCGCAGTGAATTATAACCTGAAAAATAATAACCATGACCAGATAACAATTCCATTTATACCGGATAAATCCCTGATTAAAAATGCAGTGGAAAAAATTTTCAATAACGGCCATTAGTTCCTTACTCCTCAATTCCTGTACAAAAGACAAGAAAGTGAGGAGAGGCTGATGGGTTGCGGCATCGTTCGCTTTGGGCCAAAATACATGAAATGGAGATTTCAAGTGATAAGAAAATTATTTAAAAACGCAAAAATATATACACCGGAGGATAAAGGGCATCCTGCTGCCGGAAAAAATCAGGGGTCGCTGAATTTCTTTCCGGATGGAACCATACTCGTGGAAAACGGTATGATAGCAGCCATAGGTAACGAAAAAGATGTCATGGCACAAATTAGTTCCAAAGGTCTGCACTCAGATGACATCCATACTGAAACTGACTGCAGAGGAAAATGTCTGATCCCCGGATTTGTTGATCCCCACACCCATATGTGCTTTGCAGAAACAAGGGAAGAAGAGTTTGAGATGAGAATGAACGGCACCCCTTATCTTGAAATCCTTGAAAAAGGCGGAGGCATACTTTCATCGGTTTTATCCGTAAAAAATGCAGACCGGAAATTTTTATATGAAAGCACAAAAAAACATGTGATGTCAGCATTAAAAAGCGGTACAACCAGCCTGGAAATCAAAAGCGGATATGGACTTGATATGGAAAATGAGCTTAAAATGCTGAAAGTCATACAGAAAATTTCCCGCACAACTGCTCTTGACATAAAGGCAACATTCCTTGGAGCCCACGCTGTTCCACCTTTGTATAAAAATGACCCCGACTCTTTTGTTGACCTTTTAACCGGAAAAATCCTGCCTGAAGTAAAAAGACAGAAAATTGCGGATTTTTGTGATGTTTTCTGTGAAAAGGGAATTTTTACCCTTCAGCAGAGCAGAAAACTCCTTGAAACGGCAAAAAAACTTGGTTTTGGATTGAAAATCCACGCCGATGAAGTTCATGATACAGGTGGGGCAGGTCTTGCCGCCGATCTTGGTGCCATCTCAGCCGATCACCTGCTAAATGCAAATAATGAAAACATTGAAAAAATGGCAAAAGCCGGCGTAACTGCTGTTCTTCTGCCCGGAACTGCCTTCAGCCTCAGAAAACCCTACGCCCGTGCAAGGCACATGATTGAAAAAAACCTTGC
>WFQS01000618.1 GCA_015486915.1 Desulfobacteraceae bacterium | reverse complement strand
GAAAATTCTATTAATCTGCGTGCGACCTCTTCCTGTCCGCCGAGCTTGGCAAGAAGTTCCTTTTGGAGGATTTTCTCAAACCCAAATCCCTTGGCAACTCCAAAGGCCATTGCCATGACAGGAACGATGGAAAGCAATGAATAAAAGGTCAAGGCAGATGCCTGGAGAGTACATTTATCATTATTGAAATTTTTTGCTGCGGCAATAATTACAAGTACTGTCCCCTTTATTCTTCCAACGAGAAACCTGAATAATGTACTTAAATTGAAGCTCTTGGAACTTACACCCTGTCTTAAGGAGGTTATTTTCAAAAATTTTGTTTTATCTGTTTTATCCGGCCGGTTTTCCAGGCTGTTATCCGGTTTATTCATTTTATTTCCCTGTGCACGTATCGTTTTTCAGGTAATTTATTTTTAAATTCCAAGCCGGTCTTTGAGTTTTTCAAGTCCTTTTTCCGTTGAAACCAAAGGAAAATATCCAAGGTCTTTTTTTGCCCTTGAAATGTCGAACCAGTGGGAAGTGGCAAGCTCATCGGCAACAAATCTTGTCATTGGCGGCTCTTTATCTATTCTTAAAATTCTATAAAACAGTTCAAAAAGAAATCCTGCAAGCCATGCAGTACGGGACGAAACAGAACCGGATACCGGATCAAGACCTGCGGCCTCAAGGATATCATCAACCATTGACCATAATTTAACCGGCCTGTCCTGGCTGATAAAATAAACATTTCCCGAAAGATCTGGATTCCGTTTTAATGCATCACATGCAAGTATATGGGCATCGGCAGCATTGTCAATATAAATTGTATCCACAAGGTTTTCTCCGCTGCCGATTCTCTTTAAACTTTTTGCCTTTTTAATGATTCCCGGAATCAGGTGATTATCACCTGGCCCCCATATGAGGTGGGGCCTTAAAATTATCACCCTTAAATTGTCACATGCAGCAGATCTCACCATTTTCTCGGCAATTGCCTTTGTCTCAGGATAAAAAGCGTTAAAATTATCTGCATACGGTATGGATTCATCAACTCCGGCCATATCCTTTCCGTTAAACACAACGCTTGGAGAACTTGTATAGACAAGTATTTTGACCTTATTCTTAATGCATGCCGAAATTACATTTTCCGTTCCTGTGACATTGGTCTTGAAAAAATCAGATTTTTTTCCCCATATATCAGCCTTGGCAGCTGTGTGAAACACTGTTTGAACGCCTTGAAAACTTTTTTCAAGTATATTACTGTCCCTTATATCGGCCTGTATCTGTTCCGCTCCGATCCTTTGAAGATCCGTATAAAATTTTCTGGAAAGACTGATGACTTTATCTCCCCTCTGGAGAAGTTTTTCCACAACAGCCCTGCCGAGAAATCCCCCTCCGCCGGTGACAAGCACATTTTCATGAGGCTTTTGCATATCTTTCATTTTGTAACCGTAGGGGCAATCCTTTGTGATTGCCCTGATTGCCATTTTGTGATTGCCCTGATTGCCTTTTTTTGCAATAAACCACAAGGCTTTTACCCATTACAGGGTTGAGGAGTCTGTCAATAAATTTTGTTATAAAAGGTTTTTTCATTATATCCCATACCAAAAAATAATGGTAGAGCTTAACGGGAAAAAAATCAGTCCGGTCAAGCCCTGTAAGGCACTTCAACCACCAGAAAGGAGAATGGATACTATGGGCATAATGAATTTTAAACACATCAAACTCTTTTGCTTCAAGTTTTTTTAACAATTCTTTTTTTCTGTAAATTCTTATATGACCATTTTTTGTATGGGAATATTCATATGACAGAAACCAGCATATTTTTTCAGGCCAGAATCTCGGTACACTTAAAGCAAAAAATCCCCCGGGATGAAGGACCCTTTTAATTTCGACAAGGGCTTTCTCATCCATTGTAATATGTTCTAAGACCTCGGAGCAGATAACAATATCAAAACTGTTATCCTTAAAGGGAAGATTTGTTATATCAGAAACTGAAAGAGCTGCAGTGGAATCCTGTAAAGGAAAAAATTCTTCATTTAATTTAAGCTTTTCACCTGCTTTTAAAAGATCTTCATGGCTGACATCCGCCCCTACACAGAAATTCCCGTTAAAACGGCAGGCCTCAGCAGTGTGCCTTCCTTCACCGCAACCAATATCAAGAATTTTCTGCCCCTGTTTTATATCAAGGCCATGTTTCATATCAAGGTATTTGAAATCAATGGTAAGCATTGATCACTTCCCTGTAGGTCTCAACGGTTTTTACGGCCGTCATCTCCCAGGTAAAATTTTTCATAACCCGCTCATAACCTGCGTTGGCAAGCCTTTCACGCTCTTTTGGATCATCAATTAATTCACATATTGCCTGCTCAAGGGCATTGGAGTCGCCCGGGGGAACAAGTTTTGCCGCATTGCCGGCAACTTCAGGCAATGCCCCGCCCCTTGTACATATTACAGGAAGCCTGCACGCCATGGCTTCGCCCACCGGAAGGCCAAATCCCTCATATATGGAAGGGACAACGGCTATGCCCGACCTTGCATATTCCATTAAAAATTGCTGATTGTCAATTCTCCCTGTAAATTCAACATGGTTTTTCAAATCAAGATGTTTTACAAGTTTTTCAATGCCGCCGTTTTTCCTTGGCGAACCTATAACAATGAGTTTGATTTTACGTTTTTCAGAAATGTTTTTCACGGCGTGAAGAAGATAAAAAAGACCTTTTAAAGGAGTATCCGCGCTGTTTGTTACGATAAGCCGTTCAGGGTCTTTTTTGATGCTGTCAACGGGATGAAAAAGATTTGTATCAATTCCAATGGGTATAGTTTTAAATTTTTTTTCAGGAATGGCAAATTCCCTTGCAATATCATTTTTTGAACATTCGGACACCGTTATAATCCGGGAAAGTTTTTTTGCAACAAATTTCTGCATGCCGATAAAGGAATACCACCTTAGATGTTTGAACTTTTTATAGAACGACCGCGTACTTTTAACTGCAATCCGCCTGTCAACGGTTATGGGATGATGAATGGTTGCTGTAACGGGAACTCTTTTTGCAAGAGAAAGCAGGCTGTATGATAAGCTCTGGTTGTCGTGGATAATATCGTAATATTTTATTTTTCCGG
>WFQS01000617.1 GCA_015486915.1 Desulfobacteraceae bacterium | reverse complement strand
AGAAAATAATATACGTATATCGTGCAGTACTTTTGTTCGTTTTCAAGGCGTGATGACAGGTGCATAGTCGAACTATGTGCCTGTTATCACAACAGAGAAAACGGGCAAAAGGGCAAACAGGATGCGTAAATTATTTTTTGGAAGTTCCCTTACAAACCATGGAGGATAAAATGGAACTTGCAATAGTCACAATTGAAAACCCGGATGAACTGAATTTTATTCTTGGTCACTCACATTTTATAAAAACCATTGAAGATATCCACGAGGCAATTGTATGTACAGTGCCAGACGCAAAATTCGGGGTTGCTTTTTGTGAAGCGTCCATGGACTGCCTTGTCAGATACAGTGGAACGGATGAGGAATTAATTTTGCTTGCCAGGAAAAATGCGTTTGCCCTTTCTGCAGGTCATTCTTTTATTATATTTATGAAGGACATGTTTCCCGTTAACATCCTCAATACAATAAAAAATGTTCCGGAGGTTGCACGTATCCACTGCGCAACGGCAAATCCCGTACAGGTCATTATTGCAGAGACAGATCAGGGCAGAGGAATTCTCGGGGTTATTGACGGATTTTCATCAAAGGGTATTGAAACAGAAGATGATATTGAAAAAAGAAAAGACTTTCTGCGTATGATCGGATATAAACAATAATCAGGTTCTTTTTGCACTGTTTTTTTATAATTTTACCTGTTGTCCCTGCTCAGCCAGCTCAACAAGTCCCTGGAAATCAAGAACAGATATTGCTTTATTATCCACATCTATCAGTTTCATGTTTATCATCTTCGCGAAAACCCTTGAAATTGTTTCAGGGGTTGTTCCAAGAAGGCCTGATATCTGGTTTTTAGTTACAGGAAGTGTAATATTATCGGTGTTGTTCTGCTCTTTGCATAGGACAAGAAGATACGAAGCCATGCGTGCCGGGACATCTTTTAATGCAAGATTTTCAACCATGACAGTAAATTCCCTTAAACGTGCTGAAAGGGATGCCATCATATTAAAGGCAAGGGATGGATTTTCTGAAATAAGTAAGGCAATTTCTTTTTTTGGGAAAAAAATAAGGCTTGAGGGAGCAACGGCCTCGGCAAAGGCAGGAAAATTTTTACCTGTAAAAACAGGCACTTCACCAAAAATTTTACCGGGGCCGTAAATATGAAAGATGTGCTCTTTTCCTTCAAAGGAAAGCTTGAAAATTTTTATTTTACCTGTTTCAACAACGTATAATCCGTTTCCCACATCTCCTTCACTGAAAATTATCTTTCCTCTTTTATATTTTTTTCTTTCTGCAATACTTATCAATTCTGTAAACTGATCCTCATCAAGGCCATGAAAAATGGGAATATTCGTTATTTTTTCAAGAATTGATGTCATACGATAAAATTATCCACCATTGCATTCAACTGAGTTGCAAGTTTTGAAAGGCTTGCTGAATTTGAACTTATCTGGCCGCAACTTAAATTAACTTCTGCAATTGCACTGCTCACATCCGTTATGTCGCCGGCAATATCAGTTGCGGCTGAAGAAGTGTGGGCTATATTGGAGCTTACCTCCTGGATCGCTTCAGCTCCCTGGGATATATTAAGATCAATTTCAGAAACAGATGCGCTCTGTTCCTCAACAGCTGCGGATATGGTTGCCACAATCTCGTTAACCTCATTGATAATATTGGCGATATCTTTTATATCCCCCACTGTGGAGGATGTAGAGTCCTGAATCCAGTTAATATTTTCAGCTATTTTTTCAGTTGCGCCTGCTGTCTGTTTTGCAAGTTCCTTGATCTCATTTGCCACAACTGCAAAACCCTTGCCTGCTTCACCTGCCCTTGCAGCCTCAATGGTTGCATTTAACGCCAGAAGATTTGTCTGCTCAGAAATATCGGTTATGGATTCTGAAACTCTGCCTATCTCAAGTACGGCTTTTCCAAGTTCATCCACTCTTGAGGATGCAGTACCTACTTTTGCAACTGCATTATCGGCTATGGAGCTTGCATTTTCTGTATTGGTTGAAATATCTTTAATTGTTGTGTTCATCTGTGAAGTTGATTCGGCAATTAACTGGGTGTTGGTTGTTAACTCTTCCATTGCAGCGGCAACAGCATTCATGTCATTTGCCATACTGTCTGCAGCACCTGCAACCGTCTGGGTTTTATGGGCAGATTTCTCAGATTCCTCTGCAAGCTGTTCTGCAATGGAATTTGTATCCTTTGAAGATGTATTAAGTTCCACGGCACCTTTGTTTATATCTTTTATATTATCATGAAGAGCTTCCACAAATCTGTTAAGGCTGTTTGCCAGTATTCCAAGCTCATCAAGTTTGTCTTCAGATGTTTCCTGATCCATTTCGAATTTTTTAGTAAGATCGCCTTTGCTCAGTTCAATAGCTGTTTTGGATGCATTGTCCAGTTGTTTTACAATTTTACGGATTGTAAAAATACTGAAAATCATTAAAATAATTCCCAATACAATACATATACTCTGATAGAAGATTAGAGTTGATACACTTTTTTCAGATTGTTTCTGCATCATCATCACGGCTTTATTCATGAATGCCAGCAACTTCATATTATTATTTTTCACAAAGGCAAAGTTTTTACCATTATTATCCTGCCCGGAAAGAATATTTTCAATGTGCCGGGAGAATTCTGTCCACAGAGATCTTACTTCTGCAAGTTGCTTAACGACATCACCCTTGGCCATTGGGCATTCCCTGTAAGTGGTGTTGTCAGGATCAAGGGACATTGGAGCCTTGCCTGAATCTGCAAGTGCATTTAATGTCATATCAAAGATTTTCATTGTTTTTTGCACTGATTTTTTCATGGTGGCTGTATTATTTTTCTGTCCTTCCGGTAATTTTTGTTCTGACAGACGGACATAGGCAAAAAGCTCCTTGAGCATTTTCTGGGTGAGCATTCTCTGTCTTCCCGCAAGATTGATGATAAGTCCGTCATTTTTCTGCTGAGAAGTTGTGTAAAAAGTTATTGCAAACATCACTACAATGATTAAAGACAATCCCCCTGCAACTAACCCCAGTTTGTACCTGATTTTCATAATTTTATCTCCTGTTACTGATCATAAAACAAAGGTTATGACTCTATGACATACTGTGTTTGTATAACCGCCATGAGGCGGATCTGAAGACTTTCAGACAGCCTCTAAGAATCAAAGATTCTGACAAATATTGAAACTCTTATTTTTAAAGGAATTTAACGAGAGTTTCTTATAAAACTGCCATGAGGCAGATCTGAACAGCGTTACAGTGCCTCAAAAAATCAAAGATTTTGACGAACATAAAAAGAGCATCAGTTACTCTGCCAAAAGCGAGCTCTTTTATATAGACGGCCATGAGGCCGAACTGAATACTACCGAGCTTAAGACTATTAGATCGGCCTCATGGCCGTTATAGAAAGATCCTAAATGATAATTTATTAAACATATAATAATATAAAAAGCAAGATAAATTCAGGTATGCGGGACTGTTTGTCTTTTGTTATTTTACTGAAATCATTTTTTTTGTTTTAAAAAAAGCTTTTCTTGACATAGATCAATGTATTTCCCCTTTGAATGGGTTATTTTCATGACCAGCCTGGGAAAAAGCATTATTTGCAATCGGGCAGACAATGCCCTGGACGTAAAATTTTAATATAACAGCCATGGGGCCAATCTGGAGTTTCCCGGATTGTCTCATAACAAAAATGAAATAAATGTAATATGTTACATTCTATTTCTTAAAAAAGTTACAAGGAGGAGTTATCATGTTTTGTTTTCAATGTCAGGAAACAGCTAAGGGCAAAGGATGTACAATAAGGGGAATGTGCGGAAAAGAAGAAAATATTGCCAATCTCCAGGACCTGCTGATTTTTAATTTAAAGGGTATTTCCCTGCTTGCAAAAAAGGGAAAAGAAGCTGGAATCGACATGGGGGCGAGAGATGCTGCCCTTTTTGTTGCCAAGGGACTTTTTACCACCATAACAAATGTCAATTTTGATAATGATGATCTTGTGGAATGGGTCAGGCAGGCTCAGAAACTTAAAAAAGAGCTTAAGGCTAAAGTTGAAGGGAAAATTGACGGGGATCTTGATGATTCTGCATTGTGGTTTTCCGACAGTGAAGAGGAATTTCACGAAAAAGCCAAAACCGTTGGAGTTCTTGCAACGGAAAACGAAGATGTCAGATCCCTGCGTGAGCTTCTCATCATAGGGCTTAAAGGTGTTGCAGCCTATGCTGACCATGCAGCAATTCTTGGTGTTGAAAAACAGGAGATTTACGATTTTATACTTGAAGCAATGGCTTCCACAACGGAAAATCTTTCCGTGGATGAGATGGTTGCAATGGTTATGAAAGCAGGTGACTTTGCAGTTCAGGCAATGGCAGTTCTTGATGAGGCAAATACAACGGCATATGGCCACCCTGAAATCACAGAGGTTAATATCGGTGTTGGCGACAAACCCGGAATCCTTATTTCAGGTCATGATCTGAAAGACCTTGATGAACTTCTTCAGCAGACACAGGGTACAGGAGTTGATGTTTACACCCACGGTGAAATGCTTCCTGCAAACTACTATCCTGCATTTAAAAAATACGACAATTTAAAGGGGAATTACGGTAGCTCATGGTGGCACCAGAATGAAGAGTTTGAAACATTCAACGGGGCCATTTTAATGACAACCAATTGCATTATCCCCATGAAAAAGAAGAACACATACAAGGACAGAATCTTTACAACGGGTGTTGTTGCGTATCCCGGTGTTAAACACATTGCCGACAGAGAAGAGGGAAAAGCAAAGGATTTTTCATCTGTTATAGAAACTGCAAAGAAATGCGCTCCTCCAAAAGAGATCGAAACAGGGAAAATTGTCGGGGGTTTTGCCCACAACCAGGTGCTTGCCCTGGCAGATAAAGTGGTTGATGCAGTAAAATCAGGTGCTGTAAAACGTTTTATCGTAATGGCCGGATGCGACGGAAGGCAGAAATCAAGGGGTTACTTTACTGAAGTTGCTGAAAAACTTCCAAAAGATACCATTATCCTCACTGCAGGATGCGCTAAATACAGGTATAATAAGCTTGATCTTGGAGATATCGGCGGCATCCCAAGGGTTCTTGATGCAGGCCAGTGTAATGATAGTTACTCCCTTGCACTTATTGCCCTTAAACTCAAAGAAGTGTTTGAATTGGATGATATCAATGATCTCCCCATCTCTTATGATATAGGATGGTATGAGCAGAAAGCCGTGGCAGTTCTCCTTGCCCTGCTTTTTCTCGGAGTAAAAGGTATCAGGCTTGGACCAACGCTTCCTGCATTTGTATCTCCTGCAGTGCTCAAAGTCCTTGTGGAGAATTTTAATATCAAGGCCATAAGTGATCCTGACACTGATATTGAAGCCATGATGCAGGGCAAATAAAAGGAATAACAGGAATACAGGCATAAAAAACGTTTCCTCTCCCCGGATGTTCCGGCTGTACAGTATGGATTATACGGGGATGAGGGAAATTTTTAAGAGGAGCAGCCCATGAAATGTCCGGGTCAGGATACACAATACTGGAACAAAGAAGCTATTTTTGAAAGTAAATGCCCTGAATGCGGCACAAAAATAGAGTTCTTCAAAGATGATACTTCAAGGAAATGCAGCGGATGCGGCAAAAGGATTGTAAATCCGAAAATGGATTTTGGATGTGCTTCTTACTGTCAGTTTGCAGAGCAGTGTATAGGAAATCTGCCCGATGAATTTTTAAAGCAAAGGGACGATCTCCTCAAGGACAGGGTTGCCGTTGCCATGAAACGATATTTTAAAACTGATTTTAAAAGAATCGGCCATGCTGTAAAAGTTGCAAGATATGCTGAAGAAATTGGCAGAAATGAAAAGGGAAACCTTGGTATTATACTTGTTGCCGCTTATCTCCACGATATAGGAATAAAAAACGCCGAGGAGAAATACAACTCAAATGCACCCAAATATCAGGAACTTGAAGGGCCTCCCGTTGCAAGACAGATCATGGAAGAACTCAATGCAAAGGAAGATCTTATTGAAGAGGTCTGTGATATTGTGGGGCATCACCATCACCCGAAAGAAAATGAGACCGTAAATTTCAAATCTTTATACGATGCGGATTTAATAACCAATCTTGAGGAAAGCAATAAAGAAAAACCCATGGAAATTGATCGCCTCAAGCGTATAATAGGCAAATCCTTTTTAACGGAATCGGGAAGGAAAAAAGCAGAAGAAGTTCTGCTT
>WFQS01000616.1 GCA_015486915.1 Desulfobacteraceae bacterium | reverse complement strand
TCAGGTCCATATTTTCAGGAATGGCCTGGATAAGCATTTTAAGCTCATCCCTGTTAATTGCAAATGTTGCAAGATTTTCAGCCAGTTCCTGAATTGTTAAAGATTCTTTTTTTGTCTGTCCCAAATTTTAACTCCATTTTTATTTTTTGGCAGTTCCCTAATTAACGTGCCTCAATATATCCTCCTTGCCGATGATTCCAACAAGCTTTGTACCATCAACAACCGGAATTGTATGAAAATGTTTTTCCACCATGAGACTTGCTATTTCAGATATCGGTGTTTCAGGTGTCACTGTCACAGGTTCTGCTGCCATGGCCTGTTCAACGGATGCAGCCGATATCTTCAGCAGTTCTTCTTCTAATTTTCTGGATGAAGGCAATGGGATAATACTGTCTAAAATAGTAAAAATAAGTGGCACCGACATTTTTTTCTGCTGAAATATAAGATCGCTCTGGCAGAGTATGCCCACAAGTTCATTTTGCTCATTGACCACCGGCACCCCGTTTATATGGTTATCGAGAAGAATTTTTACAGCTTTTGATATCCCTGTATCAGGTGTAACACTTATAATACTTGTTTTCATAATATCTTTTGCTTTTATCATGATACCCTCCTTTTAAAAATTCCGGGTAAAAAGCATCGGTTATCCGCGCCTCCCCCAAAGACCCGCACGTGAAGAATTTCTGTATACGGTTTATCTTGACTTAATTGTAATTAATTTTTGATTGAAGCCTTAATTGTTTTTACTATACATTAATGCAGCTTTCCGGTAAAGTACCTATCTTGAGGGTACGCTCAAAAATAATTTTACAGCAAACCGAAAATAATAAAAATCATAATTAATAAAATTAAAAAATTCATTTAACCGGAAAGGATTTTGCGTTATGTTTACAAAAGCTGCTGAAATGATAATTTCATCGAAACGCTGCATAGCATTCACAGGAGCCGGGATATCCGTTGAAAGCGGCATCCCCCCTTTTCGGGGGAAAAACGGACTGTGGAATAAATACGACCCTGAAAACTTTGATATAAGCTATTTTACACGATTTCCTGAAAAATCATGGCAGATAATCAAGGAACTTTTTTTTGATCTTTTCGGAAATGTAAAACCCAATGCAGCCCATTATGCACTTGCCGAACTTGAGCAGAGAAACCTGCTTCACGGAATTATAACCCAGAACGTTGACAGCCTTCACCATGAAGCAGGAAGTAAAGTGGTTCATGAATTTCACGGATCTTTCAGAAAACTTGTATGCCTTAAATGCGCTGACAAAATTAATACGGACAGGGTTAATCTTGACCAACTTCCTCCACTATGTGGAAAATGCAATGGGATTTTAAAACCCGATGCAGTGTTTTTTGGAGAATCAATTCCTGAACCTGCTCATTCAAAATCTTTTTTTGAAGCTGACAAGGCAGATCTTTTTATACTTGTGGGCACAACCGGAGAAGTTGCCCCTGCCAATATGATCCCAAAAATTGCAAAACACGAGGGTGCACAGATCATAGAGATTAATACTGAAAAATCAGCTTACACAGATTCTGTTACCGATATCTTTCTCCAGGGCAAAGCAACCATTATGATGGAAAATTTAATGGAAGAAATTGATGAAATACAGAATAAATGAATTTATGTTAAAATCAAACCCGGTATTAATATTTACTCTTAAATTTTTTTATAAGAAAGAGCATACTTTTGACAAAGTCACAAATACTTTTTCTATGTTCGTCAAAATCTATGATTTTCTGAGGCTCCGTAGCGCAGTTCAGCTCGGCCTCATTGCCGTTATAAGAAATAGAACGCAAATCTTTACGTTTATTTCATAATTTGTCAGAATCTTTGATTCTTTAAGACGAATCTGGGTTTGAATCCGGATCCGCCTCATGGCGGTTATATTTAATGTGTAATATCAATATATTGTAAAAAATCGATTATTAAGTTAAAGGAGATATTTTATGATAAATGACTGTCTTTTCTGCAAAATTGTCAAAGGTGAAGTTCCTTCTGAATTTCTTTTTGAAAATGATTCTTTTGTTGTTTTCAGGGATATCCATCCACATGCACCTGTACATCTGCTCATCGTGCCAAAAAGACACATCAGAAGCATAAACGATATCACTGAAAATGACAGTGAAACAATAGGCGAAATGTTTATGATTGCAAGGGATATGGCAAAACAAGAAGGCGTAGATAAATCCGGGTACAAACTTTTATTCAATGTTGAAAAAGGAGGGGGACAGATGGTTTTTCACCTTCATCTTCATTTAATCGGAGGCTGGAAATAATCGGCAAGGCCGGAGCATGAAGACCGGCATCAGCCCCAAAAATCAAAGATTTTGACAAATTATGATGAACCTGTAAAAAAGCAGATTTTGGTATTTCCCAGCTGCAACATACTGAAATTATAAATAATAATTTTAGAGTTGACGACTTTTTTACGAGACCATCAATTATGAAACAGGCAAAAGAAAAATTATGGATACTTCTTCTGTAGTGCTTATTCAGGAACCTGCCCCCGGCAGATCGATTGTCATGTTCTGCGGAGACTGTATCAGTTTTACCCTTAAGGTTCCTGCAGATCTTTCAGGCGACGCATGGATCAGAACAAATCTTGGCAGGGCATCTGTGGCAAGAAAGGAAATTATAGAAAAAATTGACTTTGGCAGGATAAAGGTGCATGGGGAATGGCATGATATCAAGATGACAAAAAAGACGGAGACCCTGTTTTCCATCCGCCTTGCCCTCCATGAAACAGGACGTTTCCAGGCAAAATGTTTTTTTTTAACAACAAACACGGCAACTCCCATCTGGCCCGTGGACGGAAACACCGTTATAAATGTTGAAGCACCCGGATCATGCTGTGCAAATATTATTTATAATGCATTTGTCCGTCAGTTCGGAGCCTCAAAATATTTTTCTGAAATAAAATCCCGCAAGGAAACAATATTTCTTGAAGAGCTTGATAAAAAGGGTTTTACAGTTATCCCTTGTTCAGGTAAATTCAGGGATCTTGCAGGGGAAGTTGAATTTATTTTTTCCGAACTTGGCTGCAGGGCTCTGCAGCTTCTTCCAATCCATCCAACCCCCACAACCTATGCCCGCATGGGACGATTCGGCAGTCCCTATGCTGCTTTAAATTTCACTGATGTTGATCCTGCCCTTGCTGAATTTGATCCTTCTGCAACACCCATGGAGCAATTCATGGAACTTGTTGACAAAGTGCATTTCTATTCCGGATATATCATACTTG
>WFQS01000615.1 GCA_015486915.1 Desulfobacteraceae bacterium | reverse complement strand
GTTGATTCAGATGACGAAGGCATATGGAAACAGTATGTCGGTGTTGTCACCGGTCTTTTTGAAAGGATTGAGGTTAATCCTGAAACGACCTTCTGTGCCCTTTGCGGTCCACCCATCATGTACAGGTTTGTGATCCAGGAATTAAAGAAGAAAAAAATTCCCATGGACCAGATTTTTGTTTCCCTTGAAAGGATGATGAAGTGCGGGGTAGGTAAATGTGGTCACTGTACAATCGGCAAATATTACTGTTGTACAGACGGACCGGTGTTCAGGTATTCGGACATTTTAGATATCAAGGAGGCAGTCTGATGGCACAAAAACTGGTTGTATGTCCATATTGCGGCTGCGGCTGCAGTTTTTATCTTGTTACAAAAAACGGACGGGCGACAGGTATTATCCCCAGCAATAATCATCCTGTAAGCAGAGGCGCTTTGTGCGTTAAAGGATGGAACAGTTCCGAAATAATAAATCACCCTGACAGGCTTGACACACCAATGGTCAGAGATCATGGAATTATAAGGCCTGCTCTCTGGGAAGAAGCACTTGATATGGCAGCAAACGGCCTTATGTCAATAAAAAACAAATATGGAAGCGATGCAATAGGATTTTTTGCCTCTGCAAAGGTCAGTAACGAGGAGAATTATATTTTTGCAAAAATGGCAAGGGCTGCATTTAACACAAACAATGTTGATCACTGCGCACGACTGTGACATTCCTCTACAGTAGCCGGTCTGGCTGCTTCCTTCGGCAGTGGAGCAATGACCAACTCCATTGATGAATTTGAAGATGCATCGGTTTTTATGGTGATAGGTTCCAACACAACCTCCAACCATCCGCTTATTTCGTCAAGGATTATCAATGCGGTAAGACAGAGGGGAGCAAAGCTTATCCTCTGTGATCCCCGCTGTATTGACCTTGCACCACTGTCTTCCATCCACATAAGGCATAAAATAGGAAGTGACGTAGCTCTTATAAACGGTTTCATGAATATTATTCTCAACAAAAATCTTGAGGATAAGACATTTATAAAAGAACGTACTGAAAATTTTGAAAAAATGGCTGAAGTCGTGAAAAAGTACACGCCTGACTATGTTTCAGGTATCACAGGTGTTGAACCTGAACTGCTTGTCAAGGCAGCAGAGTTATACGCTTCAACCAAAAGGTCAATGATTGTCTATGCAATGGGAATAACCCAGCATATAACAGGCACGGATAATGTTAAATCCTGTGCAAACCTTGCCATGCTCACAGGAAATATCGGCACCCCTTCATCCGGAGTTAATCCCTTAAGGGGTCAGAACAATGTCCAGGGGGCATGCGATATGGGCGGACTGCCAAATGTGTATTCAGGCTATCAGCCCGCTGCCGATCTTTTTGTCAGAAATAAATTTGAAAAACTCTGGGGCGTTGATAAACTGCCCGAGAAAAAAGGCCTTACCGTTATAGAGATGGGCCATGAAATTGAGAAGGGAAATATTAAAGCCCTTTATATCATGGGTGAAAATCCATTTATAAGTGATCCTGATGCAAAACACATGCACAGGGCATTAAAAAAGCTTGAACTCCTTATTGTACAGGATATATTCCCAACCCCCACATCTGAATTTGCCCATGTGATCCTGCCTGCGGCCTGTTTTGCAGAAAGGGACGGAACATATACCAATACTGAAAGGCGAGTTCAGCTCTCACACCAGGCCCTGCCGCCCCTTAAAGGAACGCT
Organism: Desulfobacteraceae bacterium; assembly: GCA_015486915.1. The sequence goes on along the minus strand of WFQS01000615.1, from coordinate 1,914 downwards.
ACCCGACTGGAAGATAATATGTGAAATTTCAAAACGTGCAGGATTTCCAATGGATTATAATGATCCGTCTGAGATCATGGATGAAATAAATATAACCACTCCATCCTATGCGGGCATAACATATGAAAGACTTGAACAGGGATGGGGGATTCCATGGCCCTGTCCTTCAAAGGAGCATCCAGGAACAAAATTTCTCCATAAGGATAAATTTACAAGGGGCAGAGGACTTTTTCATGTGATTGAATATATTCCGCCGGCCGAACTTCCCGATGCCGAGTATCCTTTTACACTGACAACGGGAAGGATTCGTCCCCATTTCCATACCGGAACAATGACAAGAAGAACTGCTATCCTTGACAGGGAAGCACCCAGTCCCTTTCTTGATATAAATCCGGAAGATGCAAAATCGTTAAGGGTCAGAACCGGAGATAAAATTATTATTGAATCGAGAAGAGGATCGCTTAAACTTGCCGTCAATGTCACTTCGGATGTTCCAAAGGGAGTTGTTTTTTCCACTTTCCATTTCAAGGAAAAAAATATTAATGAACTGACCCTGTGTGCAGTTGACCCGGTGGCAGGTATTCCTGAATATAAAAACTGTGCTGTAAGCATAAGGAGGAGCTGATGAAAAGACTTAAAAAGGAGAATCTGGCTCCTTTTCTCGAGGAGATGAATAATAAAAGGACAGTTTACTGTCCCCAGAGTGTTGATGAAAAAGATATTATCCTTGCACCCCTTGGCAAAGGTAAAATCACCGATGAAGCCTGCAAAACATCGATATCATTTAAATCAATGCTTTTCCCCCAGAAAGAGGAAATAAATAATTTTTCAAAAGATGGTGTTGAAAAAATACTGGATACCGGCAAAACAGCGGTGTTTGGCGTAAGGGCATGTGATTTCAGATCAATGGAGTTTGTTGATGGTTTTATGGCAAGAAATAAAATGAAAGACCCCTTTTATTTTTCGAAAAGGGATAATATTCTTATCATGACCCTTGCATGCAACACACCTGTGAGTGAAACATGTTTCTGCACCGATACAGGGAAGGCTCCTTTTCTTGAAAAGGGTTTTGATCTTCAGTTCTTTGATGCAGGATCCTTTTACATTGTTGAATCGCAAAGCCGTGAAGGTGACAAGGTCCTTGAATCTGACTATTTTACAGGTTCTGACCCGGAAGACGTAGAAACATTATCAACAATAAAAGACAATTCCATGAAAGCTGAAATGCAGGCTCCGGGTTTTGCCAAAGCTGTTGAATGGCTCAAAGGCAATGAACCTGAGCCTGAATTCTGGGATGATCTTGCAACTGCATGTATAGCCTGCGGCGGATGCTCATTTGTGTGCCCCACCTGTACATGTTTTAATATTTTTGATTCACCCTCAAATGGCGGCTTTATGCGGTTTAGAACCTGGGATACATGTATGTATGAAGGTTTCTCAAGGGAAACAAGCGGCCATAACCCAAGGGGTAGTCTTGGCAGCAGACTTGCAAGAAGATATCTGCACAAAATTAAAGATGATCCTGAAAATTACGGTGTATCAGGCTGTGTAGGATGCGGCAGATGCTCAGATGCATGCCCTGTTGGACTTGGAATGATTGAAATAATAAAACAGATAAACAGAATCTGATTAATTAATTAATAAGGGCGGATCTTATCGGTGATATGGATCTGCCCTTACAAATAAAAACTTATGCCCTTAAAATTAAAAGCAACAGCCCTTTAAAAAAACCATAAAAAAATACTGCCTGACTAAGAACCCCATATAAGGGAACTTCCAAAAAATAATTTACGCATCCTGTTTGCCCTTTTGCCCGTTTTCTCTGTTGTGATAACAGGCACATAGTTCGACTATGCACCTGTCATCACGCCTTGAAAACGAACAAAAGTACTGCACGATATACGTATATTATTT
>WFQS01000614.1 GCA_015486915.1 Desulfobacteraceae bacterium | reverse complement strand
GTACCAAGTGAGCAGTGTTTGACAGTTTCCATGAGTTCTGCAAACATGTTTCCACCTGAAAGGGCTGTCTGCTGCAATTTTGCAAGCGCTTTTTCAGATTCATTTTCATGCTCTCCCTTGAACTGCGAAAGTCTTTTAAGCTGATCATCTTTCTGTTCATCCGTTGACCTTGCAAGTTCAAGGCATGACATCATCTCTTCATAGTTGGCATCGGGATCCTGAAAAGTGTTAACCCCCACAATCGGGTATTTGCCGGAATGTTTGAGATATTCATAGTAAAGGGACTCTTCCTGGATTTTACCCCTCTGGTAACCGGATTCCATGGCACCCAAGACCCCGCCCCTTTCCGTAATTTTTTCAAACTCTGAAAGGACTGCTTCTTCAACAAGATCGGTAAGCTCATCAACAATGAAACTTCCCTGGAGCGGGTTCTCGTTTTTGGCAAGGCCCCATTCCCTGTTTATGATCAGCTGAATTGCAAGGGCACGCCTGACAGATTCGCTGGACGGTGTTGTAATGGCCTCGTCAAAAGCATTGGTGTGCAGGCTGTTGCAATTGTCATAAACGGCGCACAAAGCCTGGAGTGTGGTTCTGATATCATTGAATTGAATATCCTGGCTGTGCAGAGATCTTCCTGAAGTCTGGATATGGTATTTGAGTTTCTGGCATTTTTCTTCTGCGCCGTACAGATCCCTCATGGCAATGGCCCAGATCCTCCTTGCCACCCTTCCTATTACCGTGTATTCAGGGTCCATTCCATTGGAAAAGAAAAAGGATAAAGAATGGGCAAAGGCATTGATATCCATTCCCCTTGCAAGGTAATACTCTACATAGGTAAACCCGTTGGACATGGTAAGTGCGAGCTGGGTTATGGGGTTGGCACCTGCTTCTGCAATATGATAGCCTGAAATGGAAACGGAATAAAAATTTTTCACTGCATGGTCAATAAAATACTGCTGAATATCACCCATCATTTTCAGGGCAAACTCTATGGAAAAAATGCAGGTGTTCTGTCCCTGGTCTTCCTTTAAAATATCCGCCTGGATTGTTCCCCTTACAACGGACATGGTCTTCTGTTTTATTTCAGCAGCTTCTTCTTCATCGGGTTCTCTTTTATTTTCTTCTTTGAATTTTGTCATCTGCTGGTCTATGGCCGTGTTCATGAACATGGCAAGCATGATGGGTGCAGGTCCGTTGATTGTCATTGAAACTGAAGTGTTTGAAGCGCAGAGGTCAAAACCGCTGTACAGAACTTTAGCATCCTCTACTGAGCAGATACTCACACCTGAATTTCCTATTTTACCGTAAATATCCGGTCTTGTATCAGGATCATTTCCATAGAGGGTTACAGAATCAAATGCAGTTGAAAGGCGTTTTGCAGGGTAATTACTTGAAAGAAGTCTGAATCTCTTGTTGGTGTCAAAAGGGCCTCCTTCTCCGGCAAACATTCTCGTGGGGTCCTCGTCAACTCTTTTTAAGGGGAAATCCCCTGCAGTAAAGGGAAAATTGCCGGCCACATTCTCATTTCGCATCCACTTGATGACTTCTCCGGGATCCTTGTATTTTGGAATACACACCTTTGGTATTTTTGAATGTGAAAGGGATTCCGAATAAAGTGGGAGCCTGAACTCCTTTCCCCTTACCTTATAGGAAAGTTCATCTTTTGAATAGGTTGCCTTTATATCATCCCACTGTGCAAGAAGTTTTTCAGTTTCATCGTTTATTTTTGCATTTGGTATTTTCACACTCTCTTTGAGCTTTTCAATAATTGATGAAACATCATCTGACATTGCTGATTCAAGCATCTTTTCAATCTGCTGAAAATGCCAGCGTTCCCTTACAGCTTCTGCCTGTTCTTCGGTTGTTTTATGATATTTTCTTACGGTGTCAGAAATTTCAGCAAGATATCTTGTCCTGTCCGAGGGTATAATGATGGTCTTTGATGTGGAAAATTTTGTATCGGTTCTTGGAAAATGGGACTCAAATTTTTTCCCATCCCGTTTTTCCAGGAGATCAAGAACTGTATGATAAAATGCCGTGACACCATCATCATTGAACTTGGAAGCAATGGTTCCGAATACAGGCATTTCTTCAGTGGATGTTTCAAATGCCTTGCGGTTTCTCTGTACCTGCTTTCTCACATCCCTTAATGCATCTTCACTGCCCCTTTTCTCAAATTTATTAATGACAACAATATCGGCATAGTCCAGCATGTCTATTTTTTCAAGCTGGGACGGAGCACCGAATTCAGCGGTCATGACGTAAATGGCAATATCAACAAGATCGATGATCCTTGAATCTCCCTGGCCGATACCTGCGGTTTCCACGATGACGATATCATATCCAGCGGCCTTTACCACTTCTATTGCTTCTGGAAGAGATGCGGGAAGTTCGGAATGGGCTTCCCGTGTTGCAAGGGAACGCATGTAAACACGGCCCGTATCAATGGAGTTCATTCTGATTCGGTCACCCAGAAGGGCCCCGCCTGTTTTTCTTCTTGAAGGATCACAGCTTAAAACGGCAATATTGATATCTTTAAGATCCATTAACATTCTTAAAATGAACTCATCTGTAAGGGAAGATTTTCCGGCTCCACCAGTTCCTGTAAGCCCTATGACAGGTGGATTTTTGCCTTTTTCAAGCCCTTTCAGTTTTTCAAGAATCGGTTCAAGACTTCCGTTATTTCTGGCCTTTGCCTCCTGAACCGCAGTTATGAAATGGGCTGTAATGTATTTATTATCAATACTTAATTTTGAATAATCCAGTTTATCAAAATCAACTGTAGAAAAATCCATCTTTTTAATCTGGTCATTGATGATTCCCTGGAGTCCCATCTGTGCTCCGTCTTCAGGTGAATAGATTCTTGTGACCCCATACTCCTGAAGCTCTTTTATTTCAGACGGAATGATCACACCACCACCGCCCCCGAAAACTTTGATATGCGGTGCATTTTTTTCTTTCAGCAAATCAACCATGTATTTAAAATACTCAAGGTGTCCACCCTGATAACTTGAGACTGCAAGGCCCTGGGCGTCTTCTTCAATGGCCGCATCAACAACTTCCCTTGCAGATCTGTTGTGGCCGATATGTATCACCTCTGCACCTGAATCCTGAAGAAGCCTTCTCATGATATTGATGGATGCATCATGCCCATCGAAAAGAGCCGTGGCAGTGACAACCCTTACTGCATTTTCAGATTTGTAAATTTCTTCTGACATGCCCATAATTTCTCCTTATTGTTTACTGTCTTTTAACGCCTGTCCCAGAATAAAATCTGTCTGGTATTGAATATAGTCTTTAAGGGTAAATTGCTTTGCAAAATACCATCTTCGAAATGTCCACATATGGCCGAGAACAGATATGTTGTGTCCCACAAGATCTATGGTTTTTTTGTCGAGTTCTGTTGAAAAATCTCCCCTGTCTGAAAGTCGCTGCAGAGCCTGGATAAAAATATCGGTAATTCTCAGTTCATTTTCCAGAACTTTCTTCTGCCATTTTTCGGGAAGAAACTGGGTGACCTGGTACATGAGAACAATATGGTCATTCATATTGTTGCATACCATAAAATACTCCCGGATCACCTGGGCAAGGGCAGCCTTTCCCTTTCCTGTTCCAGACAAAGCTTCTTCAACTGCCCTTTCAACTTCAACGTGAATTGCTTCACAAACAAGATAAAGCACATCCTCTTTTGAACCCACATATTCATACAGCGACCCGATGGAAAATCCTGCAGCCTTTGCGATCATTCTTGTGGTGGTTTTATGATATCCGTGTTTTATGAAAAGATGTACAGTTGAGTCAACAATCTGCCTTCTCCTTTCCACCACGAGATCGGGATTTTTAATCTGAGTCGGAACTGAATGAATCTCAGCTGATTTTGATTTTTCAGTGTTGCTTTTTTTTATATTTTCACTAATCAATTTTATTGCCCTGTGTTGTGATCGTTTTTGAACGGTTACAAAATACGTTTGCATCTCAAAATGATTGAGCGCTCGATCATGTACTCTGATACATTGTTGGTTTAATATTGTCAAGAATTTGTCAGATATGAGATATGAAATATTTATGCCGTGCCCACAGCTGTCATGCCGGAAAATTAAAAAATAAAAAACCCCGTCAATCGTTATCTCCTGTCAGCACAAAGTTAGTGCCTTACCCCTGAATTTCTGTAATAAAAAACAAGAAATTGAGACAGGCACATGGTTTGCGGGCATAGCTCGCTTTAGGACTGCATTGATCTTGACAATATGTATATTGAGATAGTAGTATCTGTCATTATGAAAATTATATGGATTATAGGTGTCGGCCGGTTCGGATCGCTTGCTTTAAAAAGGTTGTCAAAACAACACAAAGACTGGAAATTTGTACTGGTTGACAAAACCATGGAAAAACTGGCTAAAGCAAAAGGCCCGAATATAACGATAGTAAATTCAGACGGTATCAGATTTTTAAAAGAAAATCTTAAATCAGATGCTGATGTTTCCTGGATCATCCCGTCATTGCCCGTTCATCTTGCAGGTGAATGGTGTCTGGCACAAACATATCATAAAAATCTGACTAAGATCCAATTGCCTTTAGATATTGATTCGTTTCTGCCTAATCCCATACATGGTAAAGATGGAAATGTTTATGTCAGCAATGCTGATTTCCTCTGTCCGGATAATTGCAGTGAACCGGAGAATATGTGCACGGTTACAAGACTTCCAAGAAAACAGGATATGTTCAGCAGACTTGAATCATTGAGCTATAAAGAATTTATTCCCATCGTACTGCGAAGCAGACAGCTCGGACCGGGCATCGGAGGCTACAGCCCAAAGCAGCTTTTTTCTTTTTTAAAACAGACTGAGCAGCAGAAAAATCCAATGCTTTTATGCACTGCATGCCGTTGTCATGGTGTTATTACTCCAGTTAAAGCGAGATAACGGCCATGAGGCCGATCTGGTGACTCTTAAACAACCTCAAAGAATCAAAGATTCTGACAAATATTGGGCCGAAGGCGCGGAGCCAACTCTTATTTTTAAAGGAATTTAACGAGAGTTTCTTATAAAAAAACTTATGGATGTTAATTTAAATATGAATTCCAAAAGTTACATAAAATTTAATAATCGCATCAAAGTGATTAAAATTTTAAGTCTTTTATTTGGAATCATGCTGTTTACAGCCTTTTCGGTCTGTGCAGATGGTCTGCCAAACATTTCTAAACCGGTTGAGACAAGGCTTTATCAGGGCAAACCTGAAGAAATTACCGCATTTATAAAGCACCAGGAAACCTTGGTGTCAGGTCTTATTTCCCAGGCTGAAAAGGATTTGTCCCAGGCTGAAACTCCCGGCGAAAAAGATACCGTAGCCAATGCCTTAGAAACATTTCAGGGACTTTCCTTTCAATTTCACAGACTTTTATCTGAATTGAATATGCCCGGTGATTTAAGCATTAAACCTCCTGAGGCAGGCAGCGCTCCTTATTCGTATGAAATTTTTCAGAAAGTAAGAGCTTTTCAGAAAAAAATCAAACAAAAGGCAAAGGATAATAAAAAAAAAATAGATTCTCTTAAACAGAAAATTTCCACAATTGAATCTAATTTAAAATCCATGGTGTTTGTTTATGCCGGTATTAAAAAAAATGTTTTCCCCGATAAATTTGAGGCTTATGGGAAACTCGCTGATATATTAAGCCTTCAGACAGAATATGCACGGTTGAATCTCAAGGTTTCAAGATTAAAAACATATAGTGGTGTCCTGCATGATTTACAAATCAGAAGCACCAGCCTGGCAAATCAATGCCTTAAAAAAATCAAGATAAGTAAAAGCGACATTGCAAATGCCGACAAGGCACTTAAGGATGCACATTTAAGGGAAAAAAAATTCCTGCAGGAGCTGCAGAAAGAGACAAAATCACTTAACAGCAGATCCATACGATATGAACTTCAATTAGAAAATGTTGCTGAAAAAGCAGGCAGTATGAAACAGAACGCTGCCCTGAATCTGCTTAATATAGAACAGCAGCGTATCAGAACCATTATAGAAACTATCCAGATAAAATTAAAGGGAATGAATCAGGAAAAAATTAATCTGGAAATAAATTCTCTTACTGCTTCTTTTAGATATCATTGGTTAGAACAATATGCAAAATTCCCAAAATCAGACAAAAAAATATCTTTAACCGATGTTATTACTACATGGAAAACCAGGCTGGATACTCTTGCCCAGAATATGATTTCCATCAATACTTTACTTTCCTGGACCCATCTTGAGCAATCCAGACTTACAGAAAAGCAGATTCTTGCAGCGAGTGAAAAAGAGGCAGCCTCCGATCAAAAATTAAAGACCGCACTGTCAGCTCTTGAAAGACAGATTTTAAAAGCAAAACAACTTTCTGACAAACTTATCCTGACAGTTTCAGATACAAAAAATGATATTAATGTTCTTTCCGATGATATCGACTGGTTCCTTGAATCGCTCGGCCATGAAATGCCATGGTATATGAATGTTAAAGTCTATTTTGAAAAAAATCTCAGCAATTCCTGGAAAAAAGTCAGGTCTGTATTCTTTTATCCTTTATTTTCTGCAGGGGAAGTAAATATTACACTGGCTTTTATCTTTAAATTTATTTTTCTCCTTATAGCAGGATTCTGTGTTCTTAAACTAATACGAAAGAAATCAGCAGCGTTACTCAAGGATAAAACAAAATTATCCATTGGCACAATAAATTCAATTACAACACTTGGATATTATGTCCTGCTTGTTTTTGCCGTTTTGATCATTTTAACTTCCGTTGGGGTTGACTTGAGCCAGATAACTGTACTTGTAGGTGCACTGGGCGTTGGTATAGGCTTTGGGCTCCAGACAATTGCCAATAATTTCATCAGTGGGATTATTCTGCTCACAGAGCAATCCGTAAAAATCGGTGATATTATCAGGCTGGAAAACGGGCTCACAGGAGAGGTTAAAAAAATTGCGATCAGGGCAACCGTCATAAAAACAGTTGACGGTAATGAGGTGATAGTTCCCAATTCAGAGCTTGTTTCAGGAAGAGTTGACAGTTGGACTTACAGTGATAACTGGCGCAGGTTAAGAATACCTTTTGGGGTATCATATGATTCAGATCCCGATGAAATAGTAAAAATTGCCGCAGAAGCCGCAAGAGCAGTATCCGGCACCATAGAAAATATGATGCATCCCATCAATGTCCGGTTTACCGGATTTGGAGATAACAGCCTTGATTTTACCCTCAGGGTCTGGCGTCGTATGACAAGTCTGAGGGGTGATCAGGGACTTTTAAGTGATTATTATTTCTCTCTTTTCAGAAAATTTAAACAGGCCGGGGTAGATATTCCCTTTCCCCAGAATGTTCTTCACATGCAGTCTGTATCCACTGAAGTACTGGAAGCAATGAAAAAATACTTGAAATCTTAAAAGGATAAAGAATTTATATTTGTTGAGCAAATAATAAAGGATAGAGACAATAAAAGATGAGGGGTTAACCAATATGATTAGAACTTACACCCTCATCTTTATTTTTTGGTACCTGGGACGAGAATTGAACTCGTACAGAGATAATCTCCGAGGGATTTTAAGTCCCTTGCGTCTACCAGTTCCGCCACCCAGGCAAATAAAAGTAAATTTACGAATAGTTACTATATTATATTTCTAAATTTTGCAAGGCTAAATCTCCATTTTTTAAAGGATTATAATATGCGTTTTCTTTTATATAATATACGGTACGCAACCGGCACCGGACTGCATTTTAATCTGCCTTTACCGTACAGCGGTTACCTTAAAAATTCAAACAATAATTTTGGGAAAATAGTTCAATTCATCAAATCCATTAAACCTGATATCATAGGACTTGTTGAAGTTGATTCAGGGTCATTCAGGTCTGAAAAAAGCAACCAGGCTGAAACCATAGCCCGGGAATTAAGACATTTTAATGTATATGGTTCAAAATATTCCAATGCATCTGTTACCCGTAAAGTCCCGATATTGAGTAAGCAGGGCAATGCTGTTTTAACAAATCAAAAAATTTTATCACGGAAATTTCACTATTTCAGCAAGGGTGTCAAACGTCTTGTGATTGAGCTTGAACTTGAAGAAATATCAATTTTTCTGGTACACCTGTCCATAAAATTTAAACATCGTCATTATCAGCTTATGGAACTTCACGATATGGTTAAAAATGCTGAAAAGCCTGTTATCGCTGCAGGAGACTTTAATGTGTTTCAGGGAGATCGTGAGCTTCAGCTGTTTCTTGCGGCAACGGATCTTAAAAATGCCAATGCAACGGGAAATCCCACATACCCAAGCCGGGTTCCCCACCGGCAGTTGGATTATATTCTGTACGGTCCGAAAATCAATATTGTTGATTTCCAGATTCCCGACATAAAACTGTCAGATCATTCACCACTGATTTGTGATTTTAATATAAAAAAATAGCAGTCAGGCCTCATGGACATTTTTTTATAAGAAAGAGCGTACTTTTAATAAAGTAACAAATGGTCTTTTTATGTTTGTTGTAAGGCACTGAAACGCAGTTTAGATCTGCCTCATGGCAGTTATAAAAAAGGATTTTAATGAATGTTTAACGGAACTGCAGATGTACAATATTTCATGAATTTTGTCTGGCCGGGATTAGTATATGTTGTAATAGTTCTTGGTACATTGCTTGCCGCATGGTCAGTTGCCCATATTCTTCGAACTTCACGCATACCTGCAGTGACAATGGGCTGGCTTTTTGTAATTATTTCTATGCCTTTGATTGGTGTTCCCCTTTATTTTACCTTTGGTTTACGAAAATTAAATTCCAGAATAAACCTTAAATCAAAAATGCATCTGCCGGGAAGATCCGGTTCTCACAGTCATCCGGTTAACTCATTGCTTGTTTCCCTTGGCATTCCGGCATCAAGCGAGGGTAATTTCGTTGATTTTCATAAGGATGGGAAAGCAGCCTATGATGAGTTGATGGTTTTGCTTGATGATGCCGTTGAAACCATTGATATAGCGATATTTATACTGGGAGATGATACTGTGGGGCGCGCCGTATTGTCTGTGCTGGAAAAAAAGGCGGCAATGGGAGTTAGAGTCCGCCTGCTGCTTGATGGAGTAGGGTCATTTATGCTGCCGAAAAATAATTTAAGGAGGTTGAAACAAAACGGCGGGCAGGTGGCCTGGTTTCTACCCGTTGTCCACCGTCCACTCCGGGGCAGCACTAACCTTAGAAATCACAGGAAAATAATAATTGTGGATCAGAGCAGGGTATGGGCAGGAGGGCGTAATCTTGCCAATGAATATCTCGGGCCAAAGTGCCCTGATTCATGCTGGATCGATATAAGTTTCTGCCAGCAGGGGCCTGCAGTGTCCACGTACCAGGTAATTTTTGAAGCTGACTGGAATTTTGCAACAAATAAAAAAGTCGATCCTGTTGTTAATTTTCCCCCTGAAGAATTATATGGGAAAAGCTGTATCCAGGTTGTTCCGTCGGGTCCAGACATAGCAGATGATCCCATCTATGCAGTCCTGCTTACGGCGTGTTATGAAGCAAAAAAACGTATTACAATTGTAACGCCTTATTATGTCCCCAATATGGGGATGCAGGAAGCCCTGAGGCTGGCAGCTTTAAGGGGTGTTTCAGTTGATATTGTACTGCCTGAAAAATCAAATCACCGCATTGCGGATATCTCACGTAACCGGTATCTGCGTGAACTTGCAGATGATGGAGTACAAATCTGGTTTATACCGGATCGAATGGTTCATGCAAAGGCTTTTGTCATTGATGATACACTGGCAATGGCAGGATCTGCCAACCTTGATACAAGAAGCCTGTTTCTGAATCTTGAGGTGATGAATTGCTTTTACAGTAAACATGATATTGAATGGTTGAATATGTGGTTTGACTCTCTCCAGAAGCAGGCAATCCAGCATTCTCCGAAATCTGCAGGCCTGTTAAAGGAGATGGTTGAAGGGCTGGTTCTGCTGGTTGGCTATCAATTGTAATAACAGCCATAAGGCCGAACCGGTGGCTCTTAAATGACCTCACAACAAAAAATGAAACTCTAATAAAGGTACTTTGCAGGAGTTTCATATAAAAAGTCATTACCGACCTCAAAGAATCGTAAGTTCAGATCTGCCTCATGGCAGTTATACAACAAAATAAGTCTGTTTCTTTCTGCAGGTCGGGCATATCTCTATAATTGTTTTTTTAAGCTCTGTATCCATATTGCTGCAGGTAAATGAAATAAGAGGTTCAGGAGCAAAAAAACGGCCGCATACAGGACATTTTTTCAATGCAATTTTTGTATTGCTCCATGATTTCATAATTCTGAAACCATCCAGATCTTCATACTCAACTGCACCTGTAGGACACACCTCAACGCATGCTTTGCATCCAAGACATACATCACTTTGTTTCAGATAGGGAGTCCTTATGGCACTTAAATATCCCCGTCCTGTGAAATAAATGGCAGCGGTATGCATGACCTCTTCGCAGATCCTGACGCATTGTCCGCATAAAACGCATTTATTGTTTAACGGGTCATTTTCTTTTCTGCGTTTGGGGAAACGGGTTTCAAAAACACCGTACTTAGAAGCCATTTCCTTTATAGCTTCGGAATCAGATGCCTCGGCAAGGTAGAGCTCAAATAAAATTTTCCTGTGTTTTTTTATTTTTTCTGTGTTTGTGAGAATTTCAAGTCCATCATCTGCTTTCAGTGTACAGGACGCGCTTAAACCTTTTTTATGCGGACCATTGATCACTTCAACCATGCAGAGCCTGCAGGCTCCATAGGGTTCAAGTGCCTCATTATGGCACAGCGAGGGCACATCAATGCCCTTTTCATTACAGATAGACAGAACAGATTTTCCTTTTTCCACCTTAAAGAGATAGCTGTTTATTGAAATTGTTACATGGTTTTTCATGCTTTATTCCCCTTTTTTACGGGAACCGGTTTTTCCGGTGTTACAATGGATTCACCGGACAGCTTTACAATGGAATCAAAGGGACAGATATCAATACATGTACCGCATGCAATGCAGTCTTTTTGATTAATTATATGAATTAAGTTTTTCTCACCTGAAATGGCTTGAACAGGACATTTTTTCATGCAGAGTGTACATCCTCTGCATCTGTCCGGAATTATAAAATACGAGACCAATGCCTTGCATACCCTTGCAGGGCATTTTTTTTCAATGATATGGGATAGATATTCTTTTTCAAAATATTTAAGCGTTGTAATAACCGGATTAGCAGCAGTCTGTCCCAGACCGCACAGTGATGTCTCTTTGACTGTTTCACTGATTTCCTTGAGGAGTTCAATATCCTGTGGATCGCCTTTGCCATTTGTAATACGTTGTAAAATATCATACATCTGTTTCAGCCCTTGTCTGCAGGGCAGGCATTTTCCGCAGGATTCTTCCACGGTAAAACTTAAAAAATATTCAGCAGTGTCCACCATGCAGGTGTCTTCATCCAAAACAACCAGCCCGCCTGATCCCATAATGGAGCCTGCCTGTTTTACATGGTCATAATCAAGAGGGGTATCAAACAGGGAACAGGGGATACAGCCACCGGAGGGCCCGCCTGTCTGAACAGCTTTTATTGATTTATGATTGTCCCCTCCACTGCCTGCCATGTAAACAATGGTATTTATTGACGTGCCAAGGGGAACCTCCACCAACCCCGCATTATCCACTTTGCCGACAAGGGAAAACACCTTTGTACCAGAATTTCCAGGTGAACCGAAATCCGCAAACCAGTCGCCTCCATTTTTTATGATCAGGGGAATATTGCACCATGTCTCAACATTATTAATACTGGTTGGTTTTCCCCACAGGCCATGCTGAGAAGGAAAAGGCGGACGGGGACGGGGCCTGCCGATCTCTCCTTCCATGGATGCAATCAGTGCTGTTTCTTCACCGCATACAAAGGCACCTGCACCATTGGCAATGTAAATATCAAAGGAAAAATCAGTGCCTGCAATATTGTTGCCGAGAAGCCCGTATTTCTTTGCCTGTTTAATTGCATTTTCCATGCGTTTTATTGCCAGTGGATATTCTGCTCTTATGTAGATGAACCCTTCTTTAGCACCCATGGCATACGCTCCTGTGATCATTCCTTCAATAATCATGTGGGGATCGCTTTCCATTTCATTGCGGTTCATATATGCCCCGGGATCACCTTCATCTGCGTTGCAGATAATATATTTTATCCTGCCTTCAGCCTTTTTTGTGTTTTCCCATTTTACTCCGGTTGGAAAACCTGCGCCGCCCCTGCCCCTTAAACCGGATTTTTTGATCTGTTCGATAACTTCAACAGGAGTCATCTTCTTTAAAATTTTAATGACTGAGCCATAGCCTCCAACGGCGATATATTCATCAATATCTTCAGGATTTATAAGCCCTGCATTCCTTAACACAAGTTTTGTCTGGACTTTAAAATAGTCAATCTCATTCCACAGTGGTATATGGCCAAGACCTCTTCCATATATCATTTCATCAGTTGTAAAATGATCCCATGTTTCTATTCTGCAAAGTGCATTTAACCCGTCTGTCTGATCCTTGAGCAGTAATTCCGTTATTTTTTCAACATCTTTTTCCTTAACTTTCTGTAAAATAATAAGGGGTTTTCCAGGAATTGTAATATTGACAAGCGGCTCTTTACTGCAAAAGCCGAAACACCCTGTTTTTGTGAGATATATGTTCAGGTTCTTCTTTTTTATTATTTTTTTAAAAGCTTTTAATACAGCATTGCCACCTGCTGCAATCCCACAGGTGGCATAACCCACTGCGATTCTGATTTTATGGGGTTGTATTTTTTTTTTGCCCTTTTCAACTATTTTTTTTAAATCATTGTCCGTCTTGATCTTCATTGTGCCCTCCATCCATATTCTTTAAGGATTTCAGGCAGTTTTTTTATTGTCACATTGCCATATATTTTGTTGTTCACCCTTATTACCGGTGCCATGCTGCATGTACCAAAACAACGGGCAGTGGTTAATGAACATGAACAGTCCATTTCTGTGGTAAGCATGAATTTGCCATTTTCCGTGGTTTCATTCAGGTCTATTTTAAGCAGTTCTGCTGCTGCAGACAGAAGATGTAAAGCGCCTTTAACATGACATGCCGTTCCCATGCATATGGAAATTATATTTTTCCCAACCGGTTTTAAATTAAAAAAAGAATAAAAGGTTGCAAGGCCGTACAGTTTTGACAGAGGTGTGCCTGTCTGTTTAGAAAGATCATTAATAATATCTTCGGGCAGATATCCTTCTTCATCCTGAATATCCTTTAACACAGCAAGTAACTGCCCTGCAGGCCTGGGGTGCCTGAGTATTATTTCAGATAAGTTATTTTGAATCATATCCTCTCCGGGAAAAGATAATATCAGTATTTAACTCAACTTTCGGACTTAAGCTTTAAACAACGGTAAACAACGGGGTCAGGCTTGTTTTATTGTGCTCTTTATCAAAAATTACTTATTTCAAAGGGTGAAAAGCGCAATAATGCAAGCCTGACCCCCACAAACTCAAATCAATCAACACCGAAAGTTGAGTATTTAATTTAAGCAGTTCTTATGTAAAAATGTTGTTCAAAGTGTCGACAGCAACAGCCCCCATCGGCCGGTAGATCCAGCCCATCAGGACCCAAAGGCGATAAGACATTTTGCCCTGCCGGGCGTTAAGAAGCGCGTGCCTGTTTGAGGACATACTTGACCGCAGTTCCTTTTGCTTTAGACCGGCAGGGCAAAATGGTCGCCGACGGTCCCGGGCTGTATCTACCGGCCGATGGGGGCGGCATATTACCATTTTATATTTTCTCAGAACCTTTGATCCTTTGGTCAAACAATGGCTAAATTTCCATGCCTAAATTCCAAGAGCCTTGCGTTTTCTGTTAATTTCCGCTTCAAAAAGATCCGCAGCTTTTATGGGATCAGGCTCAACACCAAAAACTGCATTTAAACTGTCGTTTAATTTATCGGTCAGCAAATCAACTACATTTTTACTGCCGAAAATTTTAGGCGGCAGTCCAAGTACGGTATATACGCCGGAAGCCACAAAGTATGCGGCAATGGATATTGCCTTTTGGGAGTACCATTCAGGTGCGGCACCGCATAGAGGCAGATCCCCGATGCCCACTCCAAGTTCATTTGCAATGTTTGCGGCAACCATGAGAAGTCTGGAATTGTCAACGCAGGACCCCATGTGAAGAACAGGCGGAATTTTCAGGGCTTCACATACGGAGCGCAGTCCTTCTCCGGCCATGGAGGCTGATTCAGGCATCAGCATACCGGCTTTTCCGCAGGCAATGGCACCGCATCCTGTTTCCAACACTAAAATATTTCTTTTTATCAATTCTTTTGTCAGTGTTACAAAACCATAATCCTGCTGAATTTTTGGATTATTACATCCCACGATGCCGACAACCCCTTTAATTTGACCTGCAACGATTGCATCGATTAAAGGCTTATATGAGCCGCCAAGGGATTTCCTGATTATTTCTTCTGAAAATCCTGCCATGAGCTCAACCTGTTTATCCGGAATCCTTACGCGGTCAGGATTACGGCTGGTAAAATTTTCAATTGCAATTGTGATTATTTCCTTTGCAGTATCTATAGCTGTATCAGCACTGAATTCTTTATAAATTGCACCTGGAACTTTGGATTTTTCACTCGTGGCAATAATTTTTGTGTGGTAGCATTTTGCAGTTTCGGTAATTGATGGAAAAATGCACTGATAATCAATAACCATAACTTCCACTGAACCCGTGGCAATTGCAAGTTCCTGATCGAGAAGATTTCCGGCAATGGGAACACCATGGCGCATTAAAAGCTCATTTCCGGTGCAGCACATGCCCACAAGGTTAATACCTGCTGCGCCAGCTGCCCGGGCTGATTTTTCAAGTTCCGGATCACCAGCCGCTTTTACAATCATTTCCGATAAAATAGGGTTATGACCGTGAAGTACAATGTTTATGCTGTCATGTTTCAGCACACTTAAGTTAACATGGGATATACAGGGTTCCGGGGTTCCGAACAGGATATCCGAAGCTTCTGTGGCCATCATTGAACCGCCCCATCCGTCGGAAAGTGCAATTCTTAATGCGTGCAGTAAAATATTGGTATAATCCGCCCCAACACCCATGTGGACCCGGTGTGCACCTTCTACTATTTCCCTGTCAACGCTTCTCGGACTGATCCCGAGGCTTTTCCATATTGCCCGTGTTTTTTCCGGTGCCCTTTTTGTAAGATTGATTTTATTTTTCACGGTGCCGAACTCCTCCATCATGGCAAGGGCGAGGTCCTCTGCAATCTTTTGTGTATCCCTGTCCTTTGTTTCAATTTCATATTCTTCTGCTATTTTTGTTAATTTTTCCTTATCTTTTATTTCATAGCCCTGGCTCTTGCCCTGGGCTGTTTCAAGAAGGACTTCCAGCACTTCACGTCCATGATCGGAGTGGGCAGCTGCTCCAACAAGTAAATCGTCCAACAGATTCCTTGCTACAATGGTATCTGCACCGGCACCGCAGACACCTCTTACCGGGCCGTTTTCCTTAAAAACATCAACGCGGCACGGCCCCATGGCACATCTGTTACAACAGACACCAAGCTGTCCAAAACCGCACTGAGGCTGTTGCTTTTCAAGTCTGTCCCATGCAGTTTCAACCCCATCCTCAATGGCCTTTTCAATCATTTCCCTGTCGGTTTCATCCAATGCACGCCTTTTGGCGATCATTTTAATATCAAATATATTTTTTTCAGACATTTTATTTATTCTCCAATGCTTTAAGGGTCCACGCAAAAATTAATTTTCTTTAAACGGGCCAATCTCTGCTATTTTTGCCATAATATTTCTGTAGGCAAGGATTTCAGCCGGTATTTTTGGAATATCGGATTCTGCGTTCTGTGATTTTAACACTCGCATTGTGAAATCCTTTCTGCTGTTTTTCAACAGGTCATTAATTTCACCGTAAAGTAAAGCATCTGTTTTACATGCTTCCACACAGGCGGGAATCTGCTCTGCCTCCTGCCTGTCAATGCAGTTATCACATTTTGCATTGACACCATGTGAAAATTGAACCTGAAAAACATTGTGGAACTCAATAATTCCAAACGGGCAGGCCATGGAGCAGACCTCGCATTTAATGCATTTTCCATAATTGATCAAAACAGAACCAGTGGCCTCATCGCGGTAAAGCGCATCAGTCGGACACACCTGCATACAGGGTGCAGGATCACAATGTCTGCAGCGGTTTGGAAAGGTTAAAAAATCCGGACCCGTTTCCACGTGAATTCTCGGCCTTGAACGTGGGATTTCTTCAAGCATACCCAACAGATTTTTACCCGGGGAATGTTCAACTGCACAGGCGATTTCACAGTGCCTGCAGCCAATACATTTCTCAGGCTG
>WFQS01000613.1 GCA_015486915.1 Desulfobacteraceae bacterium | reverse complement strand
GCATGGGCAGTATGCCCTTCCTGCCATAGAAATTCACTTGTGCGCAGAAAGATTCTGGTTCTCATCTCCCATCTTACAACATTTGCCCACTGGTTAAGCAGAAGTGGTAAATCGCGGTAGCTTGAAATCCACCTTGACATGGATTCTCCTATAATTGTCTCAGATGTGGGGCGGACAATCAAAGGTTCGGTGAGCTTTCCTGCCGGAACAAGCTTGCCATCCTTGTTTTTTTCAAGTTTATGGTGGGTAACAACGGCGCATTCCGTTGCAAACCCTTCAACATGCTGGGCTTCTTTTTCAAGAAAGTTCAAAGGTATAAAAAGCGGGAAATAGGCATTTTTAACGCCGGTTTCCTGGAACATTTCATTGAGTTTGTTTACTATGTTTTCCCACAGGCTGTAACCCCATGGCTTAATAACCATGCACCCCCTGACAGGGGATTTTTCCGCCATATCAGATGCTTTTACAACCTCCTGATACCACATTGGATAATCTTCAGATCTTGTCGGTGAAATTGCGTTTTTAATCTTTTTTGCCATTTGATTTTATTCCTTTGAGTCCATTATAATATTTATTCTGTCATTGTTTTTATTTCATTCAGCAGCACATCCACAAGCATGTCCTGTTTAACTTTTTTTATAAATTTGCCTTTTTTAAAGAGAATTCCCACTCCATCTCCCCCGGCTATTCCTATATCGGCTTCCTTTGCCTCTCCCGGTCCATTTACAATACATCCCATTACGGCAACTTTTATTGTTGCACTGCATGTCAAAAGCGCTTTTTCCACCTGTTCTGCAATGGTGAAGAGATCTATCCTGCATCTTCCGCAGGTGGGACATGAGATAAGTTCAGGACCCCTCTGCCTGATTTTAAGAGCCCTTAAAATTTCCCAGGCTGTTCGCACCTCTTCCACGGGGTTTCTTGTTAAGGAGACTCTCATGGTATCCCCTATGCCCTCGGCAAGGAGCATGCCCATGCCAATGGATGATTTTGCAATGCCGCTGTAAAGTCCGCCAGCTTCCGTGACTCCAAGGTGAAGGGGAATATCGGTTTTTGATGACATCAGCCTGTAGGCTTCAACGGTTCTTTCAACATCCGATGCTTTAAGTGAGATTTTGATATTATGGAAATCAAGATCTTCAAGTAAACGGATATTATTCATCCCGCTTTTCACCATGGCTTGGGGAGTTGCACCCATTTTTTCTGCAATGGTTTTGTCAAGTGATCCTGCATTGACTCCTATTCTTATGGGAATACCTCTATCCCTTGCGCAGTCAGCAACAGCTTTAATTTTCTTTTTTTCTCCGATATTGCCCGGATTTATTCTGAGACCGTCAGCCCCGGCTTCAGCAGAAGCAATGGCAAGCTTATAATCAAAATGAATATCTGCAATCAAAGGGATATTAATTTCTTTTTTTATTTTCTTTATGGAATGTGCCGCATCCATGCCTGGCACAGCCACTCTGACAATTTCACATCCTGCAGCGGAAAGCTCATTTATCTGTGCAATGGCGGCCTTTGAATCTTCTGTAAAGGCAGTTATCATTGACTGGACTGCAACAGGGGCATTTCCCCCTATTTTAACATTCCCTACACTTATTTCACGGGTTTTTTTTCTTGGTTTTAACAGCGGCATGCCTTATTTATCCTTAGAATATTCAATTTAATTTTTTAGTTTTAAAAAAGAAATACCACAGTAATCATTGAATATTCAAGTTAATAATATGAGCCTGTTTATTTAGCTCTTTTTTGCACGGAACCGGTTCATTTTACGGCAGGGGACAGGTTGTACATATTCTGTAAATATATTCGAAAGTTAAGCCGTCTCAAACAGGATTAAAATATTTATATAACGGCCATGAGACCGAGCTGAATTGCGCTTAGGTGCCTCAAAAAATTGAAGATCTTGACGAACATAAAAAGAGCATTTGTTACTTTGTCAAAAGCAAGCTTTTTTTTATCACTGATATGAGGCAGATCTGGTGACTCTTAAACGGCCTCAAAGAATCAAAGATTCTGACAAATATAGAAATTCTTATCATTAACGGTACTTTGAAGGAGTTTCATATAAAAAACTTGATTTGGGAAAATTTACCTGCTACTGTATTTTACAATTTCAGGAGCAATTATCATAAAAAGTATTTCAGGGTATGTGGGAAACTGCGGCATTATTTTTTGCACATTACCTGTTTACCTGTTTAACGGCTTTTTATCTTGATTGTTTCATGCCAGGTGAGAATTATTTATGTTTCCTGCGGGGTTTTTCTGCAGGTGTAATTTTTTATCATATGAGGTGAATATTGAGCAAAACAGCCCCGGATGCTTTGATGGTGAAAGATCTTTATAAAAATTTTGGCGAACTTGAAGTGTTAAAGGGAATATCAATGGAAGCCCATGAAGGTGATGTTATAACCCTGATAGGTTCAAGCGGGTCCGGGAAAAGTACTTTTTTAAGGTGCATGAATCTGCTTGAGATCCCGACAGCAGGTGAAATACATGTGGGTGGAGAGTACCTTAAGATGATAAAAAACCGCCGTGGCAAAATTGTGCCTTCCGATAAAAAGCAGGTGGACAGAATCAGGACAAAGCTCGGGATGGTGTTCCAGCATTTTAATTTATGGTCGCATATGACTATTCTTGAAAATATCATGGAAGCTCCTGTACATGTTCTTAAAAGACCAAAAAAAGAGTCAAAAGAATATGCAATGGAACTGCTTGAAAAGGTTGGTATTGCCGATAGATCCCACTATTTTCCGGCACAGCTTTCAGGCGGTCAGCAGCAGAGAGCAGCTATAGCCCGTGCCCTTGCCATGGACCCCGATGTCCTGCTTTTTGATGAGCCAACATCTGCACTTGACCCTGAACTTGTAGGCGAGGTTTTAAGGGTAATGCAGAATCTTGTAAAGGAGGGCCGTACAATGATTGTTGCCACCCATGAAATGGGTTTTGCAAGGGAGGTGTCATCTAAAATCATTTTTCTTGATAAGGGGGTGATTGAGGCCGAGGGTCCGCCGGATTATATATTTGACAGCCCTGATTCTGAAAGATGCAGGCAGTTTTTATCAAATCTTATCTGATTCTTTTTTTAAAGGTTTTATAATTGGTTTGCCTCGTTAGTTGATGCGTGTATCAAGTTTTATAATAAAGAGCACAATTTTGACAGAGTAACTGTTGCTCTTTTTATATGTGTTGTGAGACGCTGTAACGCAGTTCAGATCAGCCTCATGGCAGTTATTAACTTAATTATGCTGTTTTAACTATTTTTTAAAAACGGAGAAAAAAAATGAAAAAATTAATTTTGTTTGCAATCGTATTATGTCTTACCATCGCCGGAACAACTACTGCCTTTGCCGGTAGTAAAATAAAGATGATCCGCATTGGAACGGAGGGCGCATATCCTCCGTTTAATTATGTTGATAAAAACGGCAAGGTTCAGGGTTTTGATATCGATATTGCAAAAGCTTTGTGTAAATCTGCAGGTGTCAAATATAAATTTGTTGTTCAGGACTGGGACGGTCTTATTCCGGGACTTGTTGCGAAAAAATTTGACTGCATAATAGCATCCATGTCCATCACCGCTGAACGCAAGAAAAAAGTCAGTTTCACCCATAAGTATTACAGCACTCCTGCAAAATTCGTTGCAAAAAAAGGTTCTCATTTTAAAATTACAAAGGCAGGGCTTAAGGGTAAAATCATAGGTGTACAGAGGGGAACCGTAGCTGCTAATTTTGCAAACGATGAATTTGGCAAAGTTGCAACAATAAAATCCTACACAACCCAGGATGAGGCTAATCTTGACCTTGTTTCCGGCAGGGTTGATCTTGTTGTTGCCGATTCAGTTGTGCTCAACGGTGGATTCTTAAGTAAACCAATGGGAAAAGATTTTGAATTTGTCGGGCCTGGATTCAATGATCCCAAGTGGTTTGGTGAAGGTATAGGAATTGCTGTCAGAAAGGGTGATACAGCACTTGTAAATCTTTTTAACACTGCCATAGATAAAATCCGCGCCAATGGCACATACAAAAAAATCAATGCAAAGTATTTTGATTTTGATGTTTATGGTGATTAGATAAATTTTTAAAAATTGAAGAATTTTTTGTTTCTGCTGCCCGTTTTTATCATTATTTTAAGGGAACTGGAAGAAAATAATATACGTATAT
>WFQS01000612.1 GCA_015486915.1 Desulfobacteraceae bacterium | reverse complement strand
GGAAATAACAGGTACTGCACCCATTAGAGAATTTGTAAGAATAACTTTGCCTGAAGCAAAAAACTCTTCAGGGTTAATTTTTTTTTCAATAATGGAAAAACCTTTTTCATGTAATTTTTCTTTTGCCTGATTAAGAGCAATTCCCGGCAGAGAATGGCAGGATAGAGGAATAATAATTTTGTCTGAATAAAAGGCCATTATACTGCATGTGTTTGTTTCAGATACGGTTCCATCTGAATTTAAAATAAGGGCCTCGTCAGCTTGTTTTTCCTTTGCATACTTTAAAGCAAGATAATAATACATGTAATTTAATGTTTTGTAATCTGCAATGTGTGTATGCCTTAAATGTGGATATGTTACAAGCTCAATACCAGGTTTATCTATAATTTCAAGACGGTGAGTATAAGGTTTTGCAAAAGCCGCAAGAAATATGGATTTTTTACCTTTTATCAAAGGACCGCCTTTTTCAGCGCCCATTATTTTTACCGAAGAAATTTGATTTTTTAAGAAGTTTTCCGAAATAACAAGATCAATTACATCCTTCCAGTTAACATAAGGAGGATCTGTTTGAAAAAGATTATGCCATCCCAGATTAAATCTATGTAAATGTTCTTTTAAAAAGAGAATTTTTCCTTTTTTCACTTTAATTGTTTCAAAAAAACCTGCACCATATTGAAATCCAGGGCATGTTGCTGATATTAAAGCGTTTTTTTGCTCTATTATTTTGCCGTTAACCCAGGCTTTTTTTTCTCTTTTATCAGGGTTGCATGATAAAGGAACAAGGGTTTCAAGAAATGTCTTTCCCTTGTCAAGGGTCTCTTTAAACTCTTTTTCAGGAATTGAATCATAGACAATTCCCCCGCCCACTGAAAATCCGATCATTCCGCCTGAAACAACTGCGGTACGAATCACAATGGAAAGATCAAGTGTATCATGAAAACTTAAATATCCTATGGAACCTGTATAAATATGGCGGTTTACAGGTTCAAGTTCATCTATTATTTCCATTGTTCTCACCTTTGGGCACCCTGTTATTGAGCCTCCGGGAAAAGTTGCCCTTATAAGATCAACAGAAGATTTGTTCTCTTCAAGTTCTGCTTCCACAATGGAAACAAGGTGAAAAACATTATCATATGCTTCAAGTCTTTTGTGCTCTTTAACCCGGACGCTTTGACCCTTTGCCACCTTGCCGAGATCATTTCTCATAAGATCAACAATCATGGAAAGTTCAGCATCATCCTTAAAGCTTTTTAAAAGTTCTTTTCCGTTTTGTTTGTCTTTTTCAGGATTTTTTTCCCTTGAAATAGTACCTTTGATGGGTCTTGTCTCAATTTTATCCTTATCTCTTTTTATGAAACGTTCAGGAGAGGTTGATAATATAATGTGATCTTCTGCGTTGATAAAGGCAAAAAAAGGAGCAGGATTTTTTTTAAAAAGTTTGAGAAAAAGTGAGTAGCAGTCTCCTTGAAATTCTGCTTCAAAACGTTGGGAAAGGTTAACCTGGTAGATATCTCCGGCCTTAATATACTCAATAATTTTTTTTACTGAGTTGATATACTCCTGTTTTGTAAAATTTGATTTAAAGCCGGAAGGATCAATGAAAAAGTTTTTTGAAATAGTTGATGATAAGGATGGATCTTCAGGAAAAGATTTATCATCAATTGTATTGAAAAAAAAGCTGCGGGTTTTTTCCAGCCTCACAATTGAAGATTCTTTACTGTTTTTATCTGAAAGAACGGGAATACAGAGAAAGTTCAGATTTTTTTTTCTGTCATTGATCAAGATAATGGAAGGTGCAAATAGAACAATGTCAGGATGACCCTGATCTATACATGTTTCAGGAAGCTTTTCAATCCTGTTTTTAAGGTCATATGCAAGATAACCGAACAGACCTGCATTTACAGGAACCGTTCCATCACTGACGTATGGATCAGATGAAATATCAAAATGCTTGATTAATGCTTCTACAACGTCAAAGGGATCTTTGTTAAGTGATATTTTTTTATCTGCATATTTTATAGTAAGATTTTTATTTTTTCCTGTCAGTGTCAGCCAGGGCATGACGGTAAGTATATTGTACCTTGCACAGTCAAGGTCAGTGCCGCTTAAAAGTACTATGGTGCCCGGTATGTCAGTAAATTTTGAAGCAAGCAGTTCAAAGGGCTGTTCAAGGTCAATTTTTTCCCTGTGAATGCGTTCTATACGGGGCAGATTATTTATAAAATCCATTATTTATTTTACAGCAGAAAAGGATTTGTTCTTTTTTCCATTCCTATTGTTGTCTCCGGTCCATGTCCCGGATACACAATAGTGTTTTCATCAAAGGCAAGGAGTTTATTTTTAATACTTGAAATTAAAGTGTTATAATTTCCGCCCGGAAGATCGGTTCTTCCAATTGAGCCCTTAAAAAGAGTATCCCCCACAAAAACAGCACCATCGGTGTAAAGACATACCCCTCCCTTTGAATGACCCGGAGTATGAATTACTTTAAGAGTTATGTTTCCAAATGTAATTTCATCACCGTCATTAAGGTATTTGTCGGCCTTTGGAGAATTATCAGATGAAAGTCCAAAGGCTGAAGCAGCAGAAGATAATTCACAAAGCATGGGTTCATCATCGGGATGGATCATGAGGGTTGCTTTTGTTACATCTTTCATTCTTTTGTTAGCACCTACATGATCAAAGTGACCATGGGTATTTATGATATATTTAACGGTAAGTTTCAACTTGGCAAGGGTTGTAAGAATTCTGTCAGCCTCATCACCGGGATCAATAACCACAGCCTGCTTTGTATCTTCGCAGCCGAGTATATAACAGTTCGCCATGATGGGACCAACTTCAAGTTGTTTTATAATCAAAACAGCCTCCTTAATATATTACAATTTTTGAGCAACACGAATGCAGTCAAGAACACCGTTGATAAAACTTGCGGATTTAGCTGTTCCAAATTTTTTCGCTATTTCCACAGCTTCATTTATGGAAACAACGGAAGGAATATCGGAACAATACAAAAGTTCGAATATTGCTATACGCATTATTACTCTGTCAACCCCGGGCATCCTTGAAATTTTCCAGTTTTTTGAGCATGTCTGCAAAATAAGGTCAATTTCCGGACTGGATTTAATAACACCATGAACCAGTTCAGTAAAAAAAGATTCATCCGAGAGTTTTATCTTGTCTCCAAAGTTTTTTTTAAAAGATTCAACAAGTTTTTCAGAGTCTTTTATTTCCTTATCCCTGTCAAAATAAAAAAGGGACTGAAGGGCAAGTTCACGTGAAAGTCTGCGGTTAGCCATTTCAGATTAAACCTTGTTATTATCTATTGTTTCCATGAGATTAGCCATTTCAACGGCCGCAAGGGCTGAATCAAAACCTTTGTTTCCGGATTTTGTTCCAGCTCTTTCAATTGCCTGTTCTATGGAATCTGTTGTAAGTATTCCAAAGAGAACAGGAAGCCCTGAATCAAGACTCACTGCGGCAATACCCTTTGAAACTTCTGCACAGACATAATCATAATGGGATGTGGCTCCTCTGATTACAGCGCCAAGGCATATGATGGCATCAAATTTTTCAGAAGCTGCCATTTTTTTTGCTGCAAGCGGAATTTCAAAAGCGCCGGGTACTTTTACAATTGTTATATCTGAATCGGCACAACCGCTTCTCTTAAGTGCATCCAATGCACCGTTGACAAGTTTTTCAGTTATGAAATCATTGAACCTTGCCGTGATGATCCCGAATTTTTTTCCCTCTGCAAGAAGACTTGCTTCAATAATATTAGACATTTTTTTTATCCTGTTTTTTTCAATGAAAGGTTTGCATCAGCATACATTGAGAAGATGTCCCATTTTAAGCTGTTTGCACTGGAGATATCCCTTGTTATATTCATTGGGTTCAATCTCAATTGGAATCTGCTCAACAACGCTTAAGCCGTAACCCTGGAGTCCAACCATTTTTTTGGGGTTATTGGTTAAAAGTCTCATCTGTCTTACACCAAGGTCAACAAGAATCTGTGCACCTATACCATAATCCCTGAGATCAGGTTTAAATCCCAGTTTAAGGTTTGCCTCAACCGTATCACACCCCTGTCTCTGTAGTTCATAGGCTTTAAGTTTGTTTACAAGACCTATTCCGCGTCCTTCCTGTCTTAAATAAAGGACAACACCGCATCCTTCCCTGTCCATCATTTCCATGGCCTTGTGAAGCTGATCTCCACAGTCACAGCGCATGGAGCCGAAAATATCACCTGTCATGCACTCGGAATGAACCCTGACAAGAACCGGTTTTTCAGGATCTATCTCGCCTTTTATAAGGGCAATATGGGTAAGATTGTCAAAGCTGTTTTCATATGCAATTATCCTGAATTCTCCTCCAAATGCCGTTGGTATCATTGTATCAGCAGCTTTTTTAACAAAAGATTCGTTTTTCATGCGGTATTCAACAAGATCTGCAATTGTACATATGCCAATATTGTGTTTTTCGCTGAATTTTTCAAGGGAAGGCATTCTTGCCATCGTACCGTCTTCATCCATGATTTCACAGATTGTGCCTGCAGGTTTGAGGCCTGCAAGCCTTGCAAGGTCAACTGAACCCTCTGTCTGTCCAACCCTGACCATAACACCACCGTCTTTTGCCCGAAGGGGAAATATGTGGCCTGGTCTTACAAGATCGGCAGCAGTTGCACCATCTGCCACTGCAGTCTGGATTGTGGTGGCCCTGTCCGCTGCTGAAATACCCGTTGTAACACCGCTTCTTGCCTCTATGGAAACGGTGAATCCGGTTTCAAACTGTGATGTATTATGTTCAACCATCATTTTCAGTCCGAGTTTGTCAGCCATTTCTCCTGTCATGGAAAGGCAGATAAGGCCCCTTCCGTATTTTGCCATGAAATTTATGGCTTCAGGTGTAACAGCTTCTGCAGCCATTGTGAGATCACCCTCATTTTCACGGTCTTCATCATCAACGAGAATAACCATACGTCCGGCTTTTATATCTTCAATGGCCTGTTTAATTGTAATATGCGGCATTTATCAATACTCCGTTTTTAATAAATATTTTAATGGTGATTTTTAGCGGTTTTTTATCGGTTATAGAAATCCGTTTTTTGCGAGGATTTCCATGGTAATATCCTTTTTGTTTTTATCTGTTTTTTCCTGTTTTGACAAAGAGGTTTTCTGGAGAAATCGTTTTACATATTTACCTATCATATCGGTTTCAATATTAACCTCATCCCCAGCAGTTTTAGATCCAAGAGTTGTTATTTTCGCTGTATGGGGGATAACACTTATTTCAAAATCGGTGTCAGAACGTCTGTTAATGGTAAGACTTATTCCATCCACTGCAACAGAGCCTTTTTCAATCATTTCAGATGCAAGCATGGGATTAACTTCAATGGAAAAAATGACAGCGTTGCTTCTGTTTGTTATTGATGCTATTTTTCCCGTACCGTCAATATGACCGGATACAAGGTGTCCGTCGATACGGTCGGACAGTATTAAGGCCCTTTCAATATTTACCCTTGCACCTGAGACAAGATGTTTAAAACTCGTTCTTGATACGGTTTCAGGTGCCATATCAACTTCAAACATCCTTTTATTCAGGCTCACGGCGGTGAGGCATGCCCCGTTCACTGCAATGGAATCACCAATTTTACTGCCTGAAAGATCAAAATCACTGTATATGGAGAGCCGTTTACCTTCTCCACTGGCCAGTATTTTTTTTATGGTTCCGCAGCCCTCAATAATTCCCGTGAACATATTTTACCTTCTCCCCTGATCCGGATCGGCCCCGTGGTCGTTTTTATTCGCGTCTTCGACCCTGTATTTGTCAGAATTTTTGATTCTTAGAGGTAGTCTGAGAGTCTTCAGATCCGCCCCATGGCGGTTATTTTAAATAACCCTGAATGAGAATATCATCATCAAACCTCATAAAGTCAAGGTTGTGTAATTGAAAAGCATCTTTCATGAATTTATGGCCTTTTCCCCTGCATACCGGCACACCGTCATCACCACCGAGAATTTTAGGTGCCATGAAAAAGAAAACTTTATTAACAAGTTTTTTCATGAGGGCAGAATGGATCAATGTGGCTCCTCCTTCAATCAAAAGACTCATTATTCCCATGGAGCCAAGCTTATCAAGGAGAAATTCAAGGTCAAGCATCGCATTGCTGTTATAAGTTTTATTATACGTGGCTTCTTTTTTCACTGAATTTGTGTCATTGTTACATTTGTTAACAATCAATGGTACACAAATAACAATTGCCCCCATTTTTTCAAGCTGTTTTCTTTTTTCAGGCCGGGCATTTTCTGAAGCTGCTATTATGGTAACTGCATCTGATTTCTGATTTAAAACTTTTGAATTTAAATCAATGGAAAGGTTAGTATCTAAAATTATTCTTTTCGGGTCCCTTGTATCAAAATCTTTTATTCTTGCGGTGAGGGATGGATCATCATTTTTAAGTGTCCCGTTTCCCACCATTATACCATCCACACCATGCCTTAATTTATGCACAAAGGCCCTGGATTTATCATTGGTGATCCACTTTGAATCCCCTGTGGATGTCGCAAGTCTTCCGTCCAGTGTGGAAGCGCATTTAAGGATAACAAACGGTTTTTTATCGTTTTTAACATACCATATAAAATCTTCAATAAGGTTTTCTGCTTCTTTTCTGCATACATCCTTTTTTACTTCTATTTTGTTTTGCCTTAAAAAATCTATTCCTCCTCCGGCAACAAATGGATTAGGGTCCTGGGCTCCCACAAAAACACGTCTGATTCCCGCATTGATTATCTTTTCTGTACATGGAGGCGTTTTTCCATAGTGGTTGCACGGCTCGAGAGTGACATAGATGTCTCCTCCTTTTGCTTTTTCACCTGCGTCATTAATCGCCTCAACCTCTGCATGGGCAAGGCCCGCGCCCCTGTGCCATCCTTTTCCAACAACCATATTGTTTTTTACAACAACAGCTCCCACCATTGGATTTGGAGAGGTATAACCCCTTCCTTTTTCAGCAAGGCAAAGGGCAAGTTTCATATAATCCGAATCATTCATCGGTATGCTCATAAATTTAATTTTTGTTTCATATTTTTTTAGGATATAATCTTTTATTCTGAAATTATCAATGGCGGAATTGCTTTTAATATAAAAATATTTTTATGGAATTATTTTGATTTTTATTTATGGTTTTGCCTGTTTCTTCTCTTTGAATTTTCATCAAGTATTTGGAGGTATAAGGCTTTTTAATTCTTTCATGAAATCACCGATATCCTTGAATTCCCGGTAAACAGAGGCAAACCTCACATAGGCAACGCCGTCAAGGGTATGAAGAGCCTTCATTATTTTTTCTCCCACAATTTTTGAAGGAACCTCTTTTTCATTGCTATCCCTTAATTCACGTTCAATTAAATCAACAATTTTTTCTATCTGATCCATACTGATGGCACGTTTTTCACAGGCTCTTTTAATACCCGATAGAATTTTTTCTCTGTTAAAGTCCTCTCTTCTGCCGTCTTTTTTAACGATTACAATGGGTATTTCCTGAACTTTTTCATAGGTGGTGAACCGGCGCCTGCAATTTTGACATTCCCTGCGCCTGCGGATTGCAAATTCGCTTGGGGTCAGACGTGAATCCGTCACTCTGCTGTTTAAGCTGCCGCAATAGGGACATTTCATGTTATTTTTTTCTCACTGTGGGAGTATTCCGATTTTTTCAGCATTTGACAAGTTCAATACCAGCTTCGGAAAACATCTCCTCAGACATGGCATCGTTGTATTCATTCCTGAAATATACCTTTCTGATACCTGCATTTATGATCATCTTTGCACAGATTGAGCATGGCTGATTAGTGCAGTAAAGAACGGAATCTTTAACTGAGATACCGTGATATGCCGCCTGGACAATTGCGTTCTGTTCAGCATGCACTCCCCTGCACAGTTCGTGGCGTTCTCCGGAAGGTACATGGAGTTTTTCCCTTAAACATCCGGTTTCACTGCAGTGGGCAATTCCTGAAGG
>WFQS01000611.1 GCA_015486915.1 Desulfobacteraceae bacterium | reverse complement strand
GGCAACTATAGCATTTTGACACGATCCAATTATAATATAGGGGCCAGTGGGAAAAGCAGACTTGATCTCATTGATACATTTTTGGGCAAGTTGCCATATATCGAGGGAAAGTGTTTCATTCTTCTCAGTTGTATAAAAATGTATAAAAATCGGGGCATGATAAAATGGATGTCCTTTGAGGTCTGCTC
The DNA here is from genome assembly GCA_015486915.1 of Desulfobacteraceae bacterium. Next base: position 2,682 of record WFQS01000611.1, on the reverse strand, counting down.
GTTTGTATTTTCTGGCACTATCCACGGAATGACCAATTAAAATTATGGGCGTCTGGTTTCCCTTTTTACTTATTAACCTTTGAGGATTGAGCTTTGAGATGCGGATCTCTTTTTCAATAATTTTTGCAAGTTCTCTTATTGTGGAAGATTTAAAAACTGCAATTACAGGAATTGAAACTTTGAATTTTTTTTCAATTGCACTGACAAGTTTAATTGCATAAAGAGAGGAACCTCCTATATCAAAAAAACTGTCATTTGGGCCCGGAACCTCAAAATTCAGTATTGATTCCCAGATTTTCTTTAAATCCTTTTCATATGGCTTATCAAAAAGATTTAAATCTGTTTCTTCATCGGAAATCCCGGATAATTGGGGAATTTCAAGGGATTTATAGTCAATCTTACCGGAGGATGTATATGGAAGTGAATCTTCAATAATCAATAACGGGGGGATCATGTATTCGGGCAGCTTCGTTAAAAGCCACGCCTTGAATGTTTTTATGGAAAAATTGTCTTTATATTTTTGATCAGGTACAAGAAAGGCGGCAAAATTTATATTATTATCTTTATCCTTTGAAACGGCAACAGCACATTCCGATACTTTTTCGTAAAGCATGGCTGTTTTTTCTATTTCTCCCGGTTCAACCCTGAACCCCCTTATTTTTATCTGTCTGTCACGCCTTCCATAAAAAATAATTCCGTTTCCGGCAACCATTTCCACATTGTCACCGGTTTTAAAGAAAATCGTTTGTTTGTTTATATCCTCAAATTTTACAAAGGAATTGCCTGTAAGGTCGTCTCTGTTTAAATATCCCCTTGCAGTCTGGGCTCCGCCTATGCATAGTTCTCCCATGGTTCCAGGTAAAGCAGGCTGCTGAAACTGATTTAATATGCATAAACTGACATCAGGAAAGGGCAGGCCAATGGATACTTTTTCCTTGTAGGGAACGTATCCCGTTGAAATATCCGCCCATGTGACTGCTACGGTTGTTTCAGTGGGGCCATAGGTGTTGATCAGTCTTATATCGGAATGGATGCTTCTATTCCATTTTTCAACCTTATGGGGATTTGCCTCATCTCCTCCGATTATTATCAGTCTTATGTTTTCAGGAATTACAAAAGAATCGATCTCATCAACGATTATATGCCAGTAAGATGTTGGAAGATCAAGTACACTGAGCTTGTTTTCAAAACAGAAATCAATAAATTCCGCAGGAGTATGGACAATCCTCCTTGGTTTCATTACAAGGGCAGCTCCTGAAAAAAGGGTAGGGAATATTTCTTCTGCCGATGCATCAAAACTTATGGATGCAAACTGGAGCACCCTGTCATGTGGCCTGATATCATAGATCTCACTTGCAGCTCTCGTAAAAGCAACAAGGGAGCCATGTTCTATCATTACCCCCTTTGGTTTTCCCGTTGATCCGGACGTGTATATTATATATGCGATGTTTTCAGGTCTTACATCTGTTAAAGGATTTGTTATATCCATTTTTTTTATTTCCGCCATTTCTTCATCAAGCAGAATAAGTGCAGCATCCTTTGGATTTAACCTGTGTTTATGGGTTTTTGAGGTGATAATGATTTCAGGGGCTGAATCTTCAATTATATAATTAATTCTCTCGTCGGGATAATCAGGATCAAGCGGGATATAGGCAGCCCCTGATTTTAATACTCCAAGTATTACAGCAATAAGTTCTGCAGTCTGATCAAGGAGGAGGACAGCTTTTTTTTCAGGCCCGGCATCATGTTTTATAAGGTAATTTGCGATTCTGTTCGCAAATATATTTAATTCTTCATAACTTATACTTTTGTTATGGTCGGTTACAGCTATTGCGTCTTTGTTTACTGATGCCTGAATATCAATGAGGTGATGTATGCAGCTGTCAGGTCTGATATGAATTTTGTCCGTGTTTAATTTGCCGAAGATTTCCTGTATTTCCATGCCAGTCAATATGGGGATATCCTTAAGTCTTTTAATTGGATCTGCAGTAAAATTTTCAGCAACTGCTTTGAGAAATGTAATAAAATGTCCAAGTATCCGTTTGATCAGAACATTATCAAATCTTCTTCTGTCGTATTCAATGACAAGGGATAAAGTGTCAGTTCCGCTTATTGTTAAAAAAAGAGAAGCAGGAGTTCTTTCAAGCAGGGATATATTATTGCAGGATATTTTTCCCTTGTGGTCTTCAAGGGCTTTATCAATGGAAGCATAATCATAGGCAAAGAAAATATTAAACAGGGGATTGCCTCCTCCAACCTCGCTTAAGGCATGTATGTCTGCAAGTGAACTGTGCTCGAAAGCCTTTAGTTCAAGCCAGTCATTTCTGATTTTTATTAGAAATGATTGAATATTCTCCTCCGGATCGATTTTAATTCTTACCGGAAGAGTGTTTATATACATCCCCGTATCATTTGCTCCGTTTTTCCTCCAGTTTCTGACTGACCTTGTTGCTCCGAATACAATATCATTTTCTCCTGTGTAATGGCTTAAAAGCACGGCCCATGCACCCATTAATAGAGAATTCATTGTAATGGAGATATCTTCACATATTTCTTTAAGAACATATGTTGTTTTGTGGGAAATCATTGCTTTTTGATTTCCCGTTGTTATTGATATGGCATATTCCTGTCTTCTGTTTTCAGCCACCGCTTTTTTCTGCAGATTAAAGGGAAGGTCAATTG
>WFQS01000610.1 GCA_015486915.1 Desulfobacteraceae bacterium | reverse complement strand
ATGAGAATCTGTAATTCCCCGGGCTATGATCTGACTTTCCACCATATCCCTTCGCCAGTGTTCAAATTTTCTCGGTTCTCCATTCATGTTTTTCTTTTACCAGCAGCAGGAATTTCAGTCAAGAAGATATAACATATGCACTTGACAATAAAAATGAGCTGGTATGTATTGCAATGAAAAATATTTTTCACGCTGTATTGGAAAATTGTTTAATAATTTATTTTTAATCGATATAATTTATAAAATGCCCATTGAAATTATCAGGGCTTTCGGCATATTAAAAAAGGCAGCGGCCATTGTTAGCCATGATTTTGGAATTTTGCCTTTTGAAAAAAAAGAGATTATGCTCCGGGTCTGTGATGAAATTATTTATGGGTGTAATCCCGTTAATGCCGGGGCAGGCATTTACCGCTTCATTGAAGGCAAAAAAATAAAACAACCTTAAGATCACTGAAATTTTAAAAATAAACCGAAAAAATCGAGAAAAAGGATAAAAAAAATGAAACTGATACTTGTCATGGCTGTAACTGCCGACGGGAAAATAGCGAGAAATTCCATGGAACTTATTGACTGGACAGGAAAAGCAGATAAAAAATATTTTATTGATGTCACACGCAAAGCAGGTGTGATAATAATGGGTTCCAAAACATTTGATACCATTGGAAAAGTTTTACCGGGCCGGAAAAATATTGTAATGACAAGGGATTTGGAAAGGAAAAGTAAAAACAGCTATTTAACATTCACCAACCAGCCCGCCGGTGATATACTTAAAAGCCTTCAGGCAGATGGATTTGAAGAAGCAGTGCTGGTTGGAGGAGCGGTAATCAACACATTGTTCATGAAAAAAAATCTAATTGACGAAATCCATGTTACCATGGTGCCAAGAATTTTTGGCCGGGGGTTGTCCCTTTTTAACGAAACACTTGACGTCCGTCTAAAACTGTTAGATGTTAAAAAAATTGATAAAGAAAATATTTTGTTCAGATACAGGGTAGAAAAATAAAAACCTGCTGATAGAAAGCCGATTTATGGATAAAACAAAAAATATCATAACAGCGATTGTACTTTCCGTATTAATATTTGCTCTTGGTATTACAGGATATATGACAATTGAAAAATGGAATTTTATCGATTCTGCATACATGACTGTTATCACATTAACAACTGTGGGGTATGGCGAAATAAACAAACTTGGAACCGCAGGGCGTGTTTTTACCATGGCCCTGATATTTACAGGTGCCGGACTTTTTCTTTATCTTGCCGGAATGATAATCAAATTTGTTGTTGAAGGAGAAATGCAGTCAATACTTGGGAGGAAAAAATTGAATAAACGGATTGCAAAGATGAAAGGCCACTATATTGTCTGTGGTTATGGACGAATTGGAAGGATTCTATGCCGGCAGCTTAAAACAAAATCCTCTGATATCGTTGTCATGGACAAAGATGAAGATCTCGTTCCTCTGCTTGAAAAAGACGGCATGCATTATATCATGGGAGATATCAATGATGAAACCCTGCTTTTAAGAGCCGGGATAAAAAGAGCGGAATATCTTATAGCAGCCCTTGAAAGGGATGCAGATAATGTGTTTCTCGTACTTACGGCAAGGCAGCTTAATCCTGAAATCCATATAATGGCAAGGGCAGAAAATATGAATGTCAGAAAAAAACTTTTTGCAGCAGGAGCAGACTGGGTTGAACTGCCGTACAACACAGGAGCAGCTTTTATGGGACACAAACTTTTGCGTCCCAGCGTAAGCAACTTTCTGGAACTTGTTCTATCCAGCGATCATGAAAAAGCCATACAAATTGAAGAAGCACCTGTTTCCAGTAAATCTAAACTTGTAAATATCATGCTGAAAGATTCGGGAATAAGGCAGAAGTATAATATTATTATTACCGCCATCAAAAAAAACACCGGGAAAATGATCTTCAATCCATCCTTTGAAACAATCCTGGAACCCGGGGATGTTGTAATAGCATTAGGCAGACAAAAAGATATGGAACTTTTACATTATGCACTGAATCCGGATTGAAAATCAATTTAAAACCTGCTGGATTTTCTTAGGGAACTGGAAGAAAATAATATACGTATATTGTGCAGTATTTTTGTTCGTTTTCAAGGCGTGATGACAGGTGCATAGTCGAACTATGTGCCTGTTATCACAACAGAGAAAACGGGCAAAAGGGCAAACAGGATGCGTAAATTATTTTT
>WFQS01000609.1 GCA_015486915.1 Desulfobacteraceae bacterium | reverse complement strand
TTTATAAGTTGAACGAGATTGCTTGTCTTCTATCCCATCTACTTCGTTGCATCAAAGGCCGAATACGTTGAGTATGCAACCTTTAATGCGCCTTGTACATGGGGTAAGAATCCTGCGCTATTTCTGTTCAACTTATTTCATCTCCGATCCTAAAATGGTGAATACTATGATTTCCTGTATAGAAATAGCTTTAAAACCGGAACTTGTTGATGCTGAAGCGGAAAGCATTAAGAAAAAAGCTCTTGATTATTTCAATATCAATATCAATACCTGCCGCACCATAAATCTTGTCACACTTGAAGCTGATCTTGACATTGGACAGTTAAATGCAATCAAGGATCAGATTTTAACCAATCCCGTGACACAGATCTCCTCTTTGATGCGGCCCCTTTCAATTGATTTTAAATGGTGCATATGGATAGGACTGCGACCCGGAGTACGCGACAACCCCGCAAGCACTGCACTTGAAGCAATTGAGGATATTTTAAAATTAAAATTCAAACCCGGAGAGGGAATTTACACATCAAAACGTTATTGCATTAATGGAAAAGGCCTTGTTCTCTCTGATATGGAAAAAATAGCAGGAGAACTTTTATCCAATCCCATTATCCAGCAGTGGAAGATTTTTTCAAAAGAGGAATGGAACAAGAAGACAGGCGTGGGAAGAGAAGTTCCAAAGGTTTTTTTAAATCACAGACCTGAATTTAAAGAGATAAGTATCAATTCAAATGAAGAGCTTCAAAAAATCAGTGACCAGCGCAATCTTGCTTTAAACCCAAGGGATATTCCCGTAATCCGCAGTTATTTTCTTGACATGGATATCCGGAAATCAAGGATGGAAACAGCGGGTTTGACAAAGCCCACTGACCTTGAACTTGAATATATTTCCCAGGCAAGAAGCGACCACTGCAACCACAACACCTTCAGGGGACTTTTCAGGTATAAAGACATATCAACCGGAGAAGAAATAATTGAGGACAATCTCTTTAATACATATATTAAAAACCCCACCCTTGAACTCAAGAATAAAAAAAACTGGGTTGTCTCTGTTTTATGGGATAATGCAGGAGTTGGAAAATTTGATGATGACAACAACTATGTGATAACGGGTGAAACACATAATTCCCCTTCAAACATGGAAGCATACGGCGGTGCCATAACAGGCATTGTCGGGGTTTACAGAGATCCAATGGGTACGGGCCTTGGTTCAAGACTTATAATGGGAAGTTATGGATTCTGCGTGGGGGATCTTGATTATAAAGGTCCTTTAAAGGCAAATCTTTCTCCAAGACGTCTCCTTGACGGGGTTATAGAAGGTGTCAAGGACGGTGGAAATAAAAGCGGGGTCCCCACAACCTTTGGCCAGACATTGTTCAACCCCGGTTATATGGGAAAAAGCCTTGTATTTGTTACGGCTCTCGGGATAATGCCGGGAAAGGTGAACAACAAAAAAAGCCATGAAAAAAAGACCTCTCCGGGAGAATTGATCGTCATGAGCGGAGGCCGGGTTGGCAAGGACGGCATACACGGGGTTACAGCTTCTTCGGAAGTTTTATCCGAAAACACACCTGCAGGCCATGTTCAGATAGGTGACCCCTATACCCAGAAAAAAATGCACGATTTTCTCCTTGTTGCAAGGGATGAAGGCCTTTATGAATTTATCACCGATAACGGCGGCGGAGGTCTTTCTTCATCCGTAGGAGAATCCGCCATGATAAGTAATGGATGCGAGGTGTGGTTAGATAAGGTCCCGTTAAAATACGAGGGCCTGGACATGTGGGAAATATGGATCTCAGAATCCCAGGAGCGCATGACAATTTCCGTTAAACCGGAAAATATTGAAAGATTCATGGAACTGTCAAGAGAACATGCAGTTGAAAGCACTGTGATCGGGCAATACACGGATACCGGAAAGCTTCACATAAAATACAACGGCATAACCTGCGCCTATGTGGATATGGATTTTCTTGACAAGGGTTTTCCCCAGTGGGAGTTTGATGCTGTATGGATTCCCCCTGCATTAAGGGGATTAACCGAGCCTGTTCTTTCCCGGCCTGAAGATTATGAAACACTTTTTCTCGATATGCTTGCACGGCCCAACATCTGCTCCAAAGAATGGATAGCCCGGCAGTACGACCATGAAGTCCAGGGAGGAAGTGTCATAAAACCCCTGTGCGGAGTAAAAAACAACATCCCCTCGGATGCTTCAGTGATCAGACCTGTTCTTAAATCACAAAAAGGACTTGCATTTTCTCAGTCCCTTATTCCATGGTATTCAAAAATTGATGCATTTCATATGATGACATGCACAATTGACGAAGCGGTGAGACGTCTCATAGCCGTGGGTGGAAACCTTGAAACCACAGGCGGAGTTGACAATTTCTGCTGGCCTGATATTCAATTTGATTCGATAACAAATCCGGACGGAAAATTCAAGGCAGCCCAGCTTGTCAGAGCATGCAGGGCATTAAAAAAGACCTGTATTGCCTATGAAATCCCATTGCTTTCAGGAAAGGACAGCATGTATGTGGATGGATATCTCCAGGGGAAATATGGGGAATCCATGAAAGTCTCTGCACTTGAGACCATGCAGTTTTCTGCAGTATCGGTTATTGACGATATTAAAAAATGTGTTACATGTGATGCAAAGTTACCAGGAGACCTTGTTTATATTCTCGGAAATACATTAAATGAGCTTGGGGCATCTGAGTACTATGAGCTCATGGGGCAAACAGGTCTTAATATTCCAAAGGTTAAATTTAACCGGTTCAGGGTTATATACAGGGCCCTTGAAAAGGCCATTGAAAAAGAGATAATCGCCTCTGCAAAGGCAGTATCAAGGGGTGGAATCGGAGTTGGACTTGCAATGACCGCAATGGCAGGAGGCCTGGGAATTGAATGTGATCTTGGAAAAATCCCGTTTAATGATGAAAAGGGTGGAAAAAGGGATGATATTCTTCTTTTTTCCGAATCCCCGGGGAGATTTATCGTTACAATTGCACCTGAGAACCGGGAAATTTTCGAAAAATTATTTAAAGGAACGGCCTGCGCATGCACAGGCAAAGTTTTAGATAAGGATGCAAATCTTACCATAAAAGGACTTGGCAAAAAAACAATAATTGATATTCCTGTTGCAAAAATAGAAAAAACATGGGCTAAGCCTTTGGCACAGTTTTGATATGATCCGGGTCCGGGCAGGGAACATTAACCGGGCAGACATGGAGAACACGGAACTTTCTTATAACTGCCATGAGGCCGAGCTGGATTCTCTCAGACTGCCTCTAAGAATCATAGATTCTGACAAATATAGGGCAGAAGGCGCGAAGCCAACTCTGATTCTTAAAAGAATTTACCAGGAGTTTCATATAAAACGGCCATGATGCGCTGCATCACAACAAAAGTTGAAAGTTAAATTTTAAAAAAATCGAGTGGTCCTACCATTCT
>WFQS01000608.1 GCA_015486915.1 Desulfobacteraceae bacterium | reverse complement strand
GGGCACCCGTGCTGTGGATAATTGAAGGTCTTGATGTCTCAGATGATGACATGAACCCCCTTGAATATCATCTGTCACCCTGTCAGTTTTCTGCAACTGATGATACAGTGGCGGATATACCCGATGACACCCTGGAAATACTCATCAGCCGCCATATTTTTTCAATGCCTGAACCACCCCGCTGGATTATCCTGGTCACCATGTCCCAGATCCTTCTCATTGACCGCACAAAATGGAACCGGAGGCGGGCCCTGCGCTTTGACCTGTATGAAATTTTCAGCCGGAAAGAACTGTCCACACTCCAGGTCTTTTGTGCTGTATTACACCGGCAAAGCATTTGTCCCGCGGAAGGGCTGAGCCTTTTAGACCGCCTGGATGAAAATTCTCACAAGCATGCGTTTTCTGTTTCAGAAGATCTTAAATTTGCCCTGCGAAAGTCCATTGAACTTCTCGGCAATGAAGCCATATCATACTTAAAGGAAAAAAAGACAAGGGTGTATGACAGAAACCTTGCCGAAGATCTCACGATTGAATGTTTAAGATACATGTACCGGCTTTTGTTTATTTTTTATATTGAAGCAAGGCCGGAGCTGGGTTATGCCCCCATGAATTCGCCTGCCTATAGAAAAGGCTACAGCCTTGAGACACTCCGGGATATTGAAATGGTTCAGCTCACCACACAGGAATCTCTTAACGGGTATTTTATCCATGAATCTCTTCAACTCCTTTTCGATCTGATTTACAATGGAACCCCGAAAAACGAATCTGAGTTTACCTTTGGCACCCACTTTCACTTTAATCTATTTGATATGTCACCCCTTCAGTCCCATCTTTTTGATCCTGAAAGGACAAAGATTTTAAACAGCGTTAAATTTAAAAATTCCGTTCTCCAGGAAATTATAAAAAAAATGTCCCTTTCCCGGCCGGGAGCAAGAAGAGAGAGACGGGGAAGGATCTCCTATGCACAGCTTGGCATCAACCAGCTGGGTGCGGTCTATGAGGCGCTTTTGTCCTATCGGGGATTTTTTGCGGAAACCACTCTTTATGAAGTCAAAAAAGCAAAAGATACCCATAATGAACTTGGAACCGCATATTTTGTAAAGGAAGATGATTTAAAAAACTATACCGAAGATGAGAAAGTATTCAACAGGGATGGCACCCTGGCAGCATATCCGAAAGGCACTTTTATCTACCGCCTTGCCGGCCGGGACCGCGAAAAATCAGCCTCCTACTATACACCGGAAGTCCTGACCCGATGTCTAATTAAATACGCTCTGAAGGAACTTTTAAAGGACAAGACCGCAGATGATATTTTAACCCTTTTGATCTGTGAACCTGCCATGGGAAGTGCCGCCTTTTTGAATGAGGCCATTAATCAGCTGGCGCAAAAATATCTGGAGTTGAAGCAGAAAGAGCTGAACCAGGTGATTCCCCATGAAAGCTATGTCCTGGAAAAACAAAAGGTCAAAATGTTCCTTGCCGACAATAATGTGTTCGGAATTGACCTCAACCCGACCGCAGTGGAGCTTGCCGAAGTCTCCCTGTGGCTGAACACCATCCATGAGGGCGCCTTTGTCCCCTGGTTCGGGATGCAGCTGGTCTGCGGAAATTCCCTTATCGGTGCGCGAAAACAGGTGTTTGATGCATCGCTTCTGAAAAAAAGCAGGAAGACTGACCCGCTGTGGCTGGATGAGATTCCCAAAAGAATCTCTCCCGGCAGAAAAAGAGATGAAAACAATATCTATCATTTTCTTCTACCGGACAGGGGCATGGCAAGCTATAAAGACAAGGTCATCAAAAAGCTGGCACCCCATGAAATAGAAACCATCAGTCAATGGAAAAAAGAATTTATAAAACCCTTTACAAAAGGTGAAATAGGCCAGCTGAAACGATTGTCAAACGCCATTGATAAACTCTGGAAACACCATGCAGAAGCGCTGAAAACAATTCGCCGGAGAACAAGTGACCCCATCCATGTGTTTGGCAAAAAACCCCGGGGCAAAAAAGTAACGGATAATAAATGGAAGGACAGAATTTTCAACCAGGAACTGATGTCAAAAAATATCCGGAATTCAAGTTTTTATCGAAGACTGAGCCTGGTAATGAATTACTGGTGTGCCCTGTGGTTCTGGCCCATTGAAAAGGCAGATCTGCTGCCCACCCGGTATGAGATGCTGCTGGAGCTGTCTTTAATCCTGGAAGGCAATGTTTATGATTCTAATTTCAGGATTGGTGAGCAGATGTCACTTTTTCCTGACACCCAGCCCAGACAGCTGAACCTGGATTTTATGGATGAATTCGGATTTGTGGATGTGGACAAGCTCTGCCGGGAAAATGAACGCCTGGGACTGGTGAAAAAACTTGGCATTCAATACCGGTTCCTGCACTGGGAACTTGAGTTTGCCGATATATTTGAAGAAAAAGGCGGGTTTGACCTGGTCCTGGGAAATCCTCCCTGGATAAAAGTGGAATGGAAAGAAGCCGGTGTACTGGGGGATGCAGAACCCCAGTTTGTTTTAAGAAAATACTCTGCTTCAAAACTAAATGAGTTAAGGGATGCAGCCATTGAGCAGCTGGATCTGAAAAGTTTGTATTTAAGTGAATTTGAAGCTTCTGATGCCACCCAGAATTTTTTGAATGCCTGGCAGAATTATCCCCAGTTAAAAGGCACCCAGTCCAATCTTTACAAGTGTTTTCTGCCCCAGGCATGGATGATAGGAAATAGTCAAAGCATATCCAGCTTTCTGCATCCGGAGGGAATTTATGATGATCCTAACGGCGGAATTTTACGTGAAAACATCTATCCCCGGTTAAGGTCACATTTTCAATTTCATAACGAGTTGAAATTATTTCCTGAAGTTGATCACCATACAAAATTCAGTATCAATATCTATTGCAATGAGCAAAACAACCCGGATTTTTTACATATCGCCAATCTTTATGCCCCTAGGACAGTATACGCTTGTTTTGATCATAATGGCCAGGGACCTGTCCCCGGTATTAAAGATGACGAGAATAAATGGAATGTTGAAGGTCATTTCTCACGAATCATTAATATTAAAAAATGTGAGCTGGAATTATTCGCAAAACTCTATGACGTGGAAGGAACATTGTCTGAACACGCCCGCCTGCCGGCCTTACATTCAAAAGAGTTGATCAGTGTTTTAAGAAAATTTGCCGCGCAGCCAATGCGACTTGGAGATTTAACAGGAAAATATTTTTCTACAGAAATGTGGCACGAAACAAATGCGCAAAAAGACGGCACCATTAAGCGGCAGACAGGTTTCCCCAAAGATGCTTCTCAGTGGATACTCTCCGGGCCCCATTTTTTTGTTGGAAACCCTTGTTATAAAACTCCCCGGCAAAAATGTTCATTAAACTCACACTATGACATACTGGACCTTACTGAACTGCCTGATGATTATCTGCCCAGAACAAATTATATCCCTGATTGTGATGAGGCGGTGTATCGGCTGAGAGTTCCAAAGTTTATGACAAAAAATGAGGAAGTACTAACAACAGATTGCTACAGGCTTATCAACAGAAAAATGTTAAGCCAATCAGGAGAACGAACTCTTATTTCATCATTAATCCCTCCTATGGTAGCTCATATTCATGGCTGTATTTCTTATGCTTTTACAAATATTGACCTGCTATTAACTATTTCAAGCCCTTT
>WFQS01000607.1 GCA_015486915.1 Desulfobacteraceae bacterium | reverse complement strand
GACAGCCTGTAGGAAGAATATACAGCTGTACCGGCAACGGGGAACTTTATCCCGGCCACTATTATTATGTAACCAGTTTTTTTGACTACCCGAACCGGAATTGCGCAACATGTTGATTTGATAGGATAATTACCGATATAGCAATATTGACTAATAAGCCTGTATTTTCAGGAGGATAGGTCAACTCACAACATAACGGTCAAGTGCACCCAATTGTTGTGCAACTCTCATTTTATTTTACGATCTATACAGCATTTTTATACTTTTTCCCAGAACCACACGGGCATGGATCATTTCTGCCAACCTTTTTTCGATATGAGACTTCTGGCTTTTCCATAACAGGGAATTCTGTTACTCGAAAATGTTCTATGGCACCAGTTTTAAAGAAGCCAATCCCCTCATTTGCTTTTTCATAATGTTCCTCTAGGCTTTTGGGCCAGTCTGTACAGTCCATCAAGACAAAATCTTCCGAATTTGTCTTTGCAAACTTTGGCGCATCTATGGCGATGCCGATAATCTTTTTTAAATGATTAAATTTGTTTTTGGCAGCGCCGCAAGCAATTTCAAGCATAGCTTGACGCTTTGGACGGTATTCATTCTCATAATCGGTAATCCCTTCCACTTTTAATTGTAAAAAAACATACCCCTTCTCTTTATAAAATGAGGGCATAAAAGTTAGGTTTCTAACTATTCGTTGTGATGCTTCAGGGAAATTCTGAATTGCCTTAATCATTCGTCCCGATAAAGCCCGTCTATGAAAACGAGGTTCTTTTGCCATTTCATGAATAGCACTTTCACCTCTAAGAGGCGTCGAATTCCCTAGCAATGTACCGTCTAAAGTGTTTTGACAAGTTCTTTGAATTAATTCGTCCCAAAAATAGGATATTTGATCTGCCTCTTTCTTCTTTTTGTATATATCAAGGGTGATAAAATCTTTCCATTCCCCTTCTCCAATCATCAGTCCATTGATATTCTTATCAGATGTCCCTATATAGTGCTTATTTCTTTCTTCATCAAAATTAAGTAAATAATGAGCTAATAGATCCTCCTCCCCACAATAAGCCAACATGTCATATGTCTTGATCGCCTCCTCTTTTGCATCAAGATATGATGTAAAATCATAAAATGTATCTAACTCATTGAAAATAATTGGTAGATTATGGCTATCGAACACATGAACAGGATTTTCCCTTTCCATATGAACCATGAAAGGAAGAGGAAGTTCTGGGGTACCGTTAACATAAAACATGCCAAGGCTACCATAGACATTCTGATCTGAAAAACTCTCGCATGCCTCTTTCGCTCCATGTGCGATTATGATTTTATGTACCACCATTTCATGGCGATCAAAATTGATTGGAAAAGGGATTTTTAAATCTTTATCCAAAAATATGCCACGGCCACTTTTTATGTATCTTTCAGCGCCATGTGCTGTACGAACTTGATCGTAGATCACTTTTCTCTTCCAACGATTCCAGATTACCAAGGGATCTTTGCTATCATTAGAAAAGGCCAAATTCTCTCTATCAAAAAAAATAAAAACATGACCCTCAAAAACAGCGAGAAGGTCACAAAGTTCTTTTTTGTCTTCTTTGACCGGATTGGGATAACTCCATAATTTTAAAAAAGTTCTTTCGCATAGATTAGCGAGCAGTTTTTCAGTAGGTGTCACCCCTTTTGATTTAGCTATTTTTTTTGCCATTTTTTATTGCACAACGGCCTGCGCATCACCAGATTTGCCACGCTCAAAAAACCTTCAAAATACCGATTCATCGTCCGCGTGGCAAATTCTGGTGCATGCGCTTGTTAGCTGGTTTGAATTTGTGATATAGTTGCCATAATTCTATTCTTTAATTTTTCTTTCAATTCTTCCGCTGTTTCCCAAACAATGTGATTATACTGTCTAGTGTCAAAATGAAGATTCCCAATATCATTCTTTCTACAAGTCCAAATAACTGGGATTCCAAGGCCTAATGCAAAACCAGCTTCAAAATAAACACCACCACGTTGACCTGTAAAATCTGCAATTAAAATACCTGATGTTCGAATTTCCGCAATAATTTTATCGCAAATTTTTTCATTATGTTCTTCTAAATCTATCCTTAATGGATAAAAACCAGTTTCTTCTAGTGCAGGTTTAATACCTTGTTCCCAAATTTCATCAAGTTCAGAATTAAACCACATTGCTACAAATGCTTTTTTTGAATCAATTTTTAATTTTCTTAATTCAGATATTCTCTTCCAACCATTAAGCGAAAGGCGAAACTTATTATTTTCATTTTCAATTAATTCTAAATCTAATGCTTTACTAATTATATAATTAAATTGGTCTTCACTCTCAGCACAAATGATTGGAAAATCATACGAATTTAATGTAACCGTATTACCGACTTTTCCTGTTTTTCTGTAAACATAGTCCAACAATTTATCTATAAATTCAAAAGGATCTTTAGGGTACAAAATTGAGTCAACTAATGATTTAATATTCGCAGTATGCAAAATTATATTATCACCATTTTCAAACTTATTACGAATAGCTGCAGAGATTTTCCACTTGGGAGCATATCTTGTTAAATCCATAGCGGATGCTGTTCTGCTTATTTCATATTTTCCGCAATATTTACAATTAACAATATATGCATCTCTTCCACCAGGCGCATTTATGACAGATTCATTATTTGATCCACATACTGGACAAGTATCAGGCATAATTCACCATTCCATATTTTATACCAGCTAACGTCATGGGTCAGTTGCCGCTATGGAGCGGAGCGAGGTACGAGCGCAGCGGAATAGCGGTCAACTGCACCCAATGGTTAGCTGAGCTTTAAGTTTTCGGAAAATATTTAGCTCCTCTAGTTTTACCCTGCATTTTTAATCTAGTTCCTAGTTCATTACGTACTGCCAACTTGATTAAATGTGGCTTTACACCCGTTACCTTAGCGAT
>WFQS01000606.1 GCA_015486915.1 Desulfobacteraceae bacterium | reverse complement strand
CTGTTCATAGGCTTTTTTTACCAGTTCAAGACCAAGATTGATATTATCACCGCTTTCAATATAAATCCAGGCAAGATTGGCAAGAATCAAAGAAGAGCCGGGCAGCCTTTTCTTTGCTTTTTCCATAACCTGTTTTGCTCTGTTTAAGAATCCCGTTTTTAAGTCGTAATTTGCGAGACTGATCCAGCCATCCGGAAGACTGGGATTATTAATGGTATAATTTTCTAAAATTTTCATTGCTTTATCATTATGGCCCATGGAAATCTGCACCCTGACCCTTGTCAGAACAAGATAGTAAGGAACTTTTTTTTTGAGTTTCATGGCTTTTTCAATATAGGATTGGGCAAGTTTGTTTTTACCAAGAGCCAGTGCTGTCCGGGCCGATGCATAATAGAGAGCCTGGGTGTGCTTTTTTCCCTTTAAAAATCTGATAATGTTATAAAGGGCTTTATTTTTTTTTGTTTTGATAAGAATTTCACTGTAATGATAAGCTGCTTCTGCCAGGTCGGGGTTAAGAGTTAAAGCTTTGCCATAGGAATCTAAAGCCCAGGTGTTTTCTCCTTTACTTTCAAAAACCAGGCCGAGGTAATACCAGATGGATGGGTTTAAAGGATCAATGGTCAACGCCGCCATAATGGAGAGGGCAGCCTGTTGTTTAGCACCAAGTTCAAGCAGATCAAGTCCTTTAAGCAGATGGGCTTCACAGGCTTCAGGTTCTTTTTTGATCAACCTGTCAAGATATTTCATGGATATGAGGTAACGTTTTTTCTTATAGAAGAGTCCTGCCATGAGCAGGGTTGCTCCATGGTTATCAGGGTCCAGCATGAGGACGGACTTTAAACTGTTTTCCGCCAGATTTTCCTGACCGGAATTCAAATATGCCAGGGCAAGATAGTAGTACCCCATGGTTAATCCCGGAGCCAGTTCCACAGCAGATCTCAGATGGATTGCCGCAAAAGATGCCCTGCCCTGGTAAAGCCAGAATTTGCCCTGGAGAAGTTCAATTTGAAAATTTTTTTCAGGGTTTTTTTCTTTTAAATGCCGGAGCAGCTTACCTGCTTTTTGAAACAGGTTCAAACTGATATAAACATCAGTCATGGCTTTTTGAGCCTCTGTGTTCACGGGATCATGCTTAAGTATTTTCTCAAGTACAACACGGGCTTTATTAAATTGTCCCTCCAAAATATACAGATCGGCCAGGTGCATTCTGATATTTATGGATTCAGGCTCAAGGCGTATGGCTTTGAGAAGAGAATCCTTCTCTCCTTCATGGTCGTTGATGTGATTGTAATAATCAGCAAATTGAATTAAGTTCTCAGCATTCAGGTTTTTTTTCTGCCTTGCCATATTAAAATAGGTTTCAGCCTTTTTGTCTTTTTTTAACGCATGGAGGCAGGCTGCAAGTTTCAATAGGTAACGTGTTTCCCCAGAAGAGAGAAGCAGGGCTTTTTTATACTCCTCAACAGCTTTTTGAATTTTATTTTCAAAAAGATTAATATCTCCTGAAAGAACATGAACCTCCGGGTTTCCAGGAGAAATTGATAATAATTTTACTGCCTGGTTCCGGGCGGCATTGATATTTCCCCTGATCAACAGAATGCGTGTCAGCTCTATTCTTGCCATGGGAGCTTCCGGTGATAGAGAAATGGCGGAAACCATGCTTTTTTCAGCATTTTTCCATTTGGCAAGTCGCCAATATGCTTTCCCCAGCCTGATATGCAGATCAACATTCTCAGGATCATTTTTAATCGCAGCTTTCCATAACTTTACCGCCTTTTTATAATCTCTTCCTGCAAAGGCCGCATTTCCCAGATCCGCAAGATAAAGCCGGTGGTTATTTTTTGCATACAGCCATAAAATTGCCATGGCGGCTATGAAAACAGATATGCATATTAAATAAATCAAGAATGTTTTTCTAAAAAATTTCATTGCATTTCCTTGATTTTAAAAGAGATAAAATAGAAAATCATGAAAATAACTGCGCCGTAAAAAAGAGTCTCAAAACGATTTTTAAGGGCATAACGAACAACAGCCATTGAAAAACGAAACACCCAGGGAAACTCCTCTGACCTGTGTATATTGCTGTTAACAATGTCATGGGTATCCATATCAAACAAATCCTGTTGATCCGTGGATATCTTTTTTTGAATGGGATGAAAAGTCATTGAGTCTTTTTGATTTGCCGGCAGAGGTGCTCCATGTCTTATGTCCCGGAAAGCTGCAATTCTTAAAGCGGCTTTTTTTTTCTTAAGAATCTCATATTCATTCTTTAGACT
>WFQS01000605.1 GCA_015486915.1 Desulfobacteraceae bacterium | reverse complement strand
GGGCTTTTTGGCACTGACATCGGCAAAATAAATATTGGCAGAACAGCTGATATTGATTCTGTTTATGTGGATTATAACCCCGGCGATCTTTTAAAAAAAAGAATAAATCAAATTCATATCTCAGGACTTGTCATAAGGGCAAAATTAAAGGATTCCCATATTGAATTTCCCGATCCTGACATCACCCGCCTGATTTTTTCTGGGAAAACCGGTTCCATAAATTCCCGTGATTCCCGTTATTCCATGGATTCCAATGGTTCAGAAGACTTACATGATAAAAACGTACATGTTAATAAAAGCAGTTATGGTAAAAAGGATACTAACACTATCACTGCTGCAACTGTTGCTGCCGGTGCTGCAATGGCAGCGCTTCCAAAAAAAATTTCAATCACAAATTCTTCCCTTGTCATCAAGATCAATCGTTATACTTTTATTGTTCCTTTTAACCTGTCAGCTGAAATTAATAGAAAAGAAAAAATTATAAATGCCAAGGCTGCAGTTTTCCCATTTGGAGAAAAGATAAAAATAGTAATTGTGTCGGATTTTTCCGGTAAAATTAAACGATTTGAAATACTATCTGATTCTTTCAGCCTTGACCAGGCTGACAAATTGATTTCCATGTATGCTCCCAGGGTTAAATTAACCGGTAATGCCAGAATTCATATATTTAAATCCATAAACAGGGATAAGGACAGGAAAGCCTCATTAAAAAATAATGCTGTATCATCAAATAATGTATCATCTGATGCTGTATCATCCTGGAAAATAAATATATCTCATATGGGTGTTGAATCACCTTTTAAAGCCAAAATTAAAAATTTTATTTCAAGTGTTAATTTAGGAGATCATTTTTATTCAACGTCAGGCTCCTGTTTAATATCAGATTTTTTCCCTTTTTCCTCTTCTGCTTCTGATGCAGGTACCATTGCAAACACCTCGGCGGGTTCCGCAAGAATTGTTTCTCCCTTAAAAATTATTTATTCCGGTGATTACAGAATAAAAAACAATAAAAAGAATCCATGGAATTTTTCATTGAAAGCCCTTGATTCTGCTTCTGAGGAACTTTTACTTGAATCAGGGCAGGGCAGGTCGTTACATATAAAAAAGCCTTTTTTCAATTTAAATTTTAAGGGCAAAGCGCTTAAGGCAAGGGGAATAATTCTTGGATCATGCCTGAAAGGTGGGGGAAATTTTGGGAATATCAGGACATCTTTTTCAAAATTCAACATTAATGGCAGATGCAATTTTGATTTTAGTGAAGCCGGAAATGGCCTTGATTTGAGGATGAATACAGGTCTTGATTCCATAAAATTTATAAGAGAAAAATTTTATTCAGATTTTTCAGGTTTGAAAATTTCAGGAAGCCTGCACATAGGCAGCGATTTAACACCTGTATTAAAACTTGAACCATCCGTTTTAAATGCCGTGGTAAAGGATAACAGCGCCGGAATCAGGATAAATAATATCAGTTTTAATATGCCCCTTGTTTTCCCATTTGCCGATAAGAGTCTTTATGGAGAAGAAAACAGGCCGGGGATTTTTTCAGCACAAAACATAATATTTAAAAGGCAGAATTTTGGGAAGGTTTCAGGGAAAATTTTTCAGGCATCCCAGGGTTGCATCATAAAAGGAAATGCACTGATAACGGGATTATTCAAACCGGGTTATAAACCGTTTCCAATAGAGTTTATTGCAGACGGCAGAATTCTTAAAAAAGATAAAGGTATCAGCGCCAGTTTGAAATTTAACAGCAAAAAATTTCAACTTGCATCGGATATGATAAAACAGGATTACCTTAAATCCGATTCAGGTATTGATTTTCATTGTTCTACATCTTTGGCAGGATTTGCAGAATTTAATAACAACAAACTCAAAACCGGATTAAACCTTGACATTAATGATGGTTTTCTGTCCTTTAAAGGAGAAAATTTTCGTGCAGACAACATTAAAACTTCCCTTGGGTTTGATGACCTTGTAAATTTAAGGAGCCGGCCAGCACAGACTTTAACCATTGATAAAATTTCAAGCAATGACATAAAAATTTCCAATGCCGTTGTGAAATACTCCATTGAATCAATTCACTCTGTTTTAATTGAAAATATTTCCTTTAACTGGTGCAACGGCAGGGTAACCACCGGTTCAATGCGGTTTTCTCCGGATAAAAATAATTATGACATGGTTTTCTACTGTGACAGGCTGAAACTTGCTAAAATCCTGAATGAGGTGGGATCGTTCAAGGCAGATGGAGAGGGCAGTCTCAACGGAAGAATCCCTGTACACTATGAAAATGGCAGTTTGTCCTTTGATAATGGATTTTTATTTTCAACTCCGGGTCTTGGCGGTAAAATAAAAGTTACAGGAACAGAAGCCCTGACAGCGGGAATTCCCATGAATTCACCTGCGTTTACGCAGATAGATCTTGCAAGGGAGGCATTGAAGAACTATAAATATAAATGGGCAAAGCTTTCTTTTAATACAAGTCACCATGATCTTCTTGTGAAGATGGAGTTTGACGGAAAACCTGCAAGAGTTCTTCCATTTGAATATAAAAAAAAATTTGGAAGATTTATAAGGGTTGATGTTACAAGTCCGGGATCACATTTTCAGGGTATGAAAATCGATGTGAATTTAAAGCTTCCCTTGAATAAATTTATGAAATTCACTGACAGGCTTAACAAATTATTGTAAAAGGTCCTATATGACCGCCATGAGGCCGATTTTGGTTAATTCGGATCTGCCTTAAAGGATCAAAGATTCTGGAAAATTATGAAAATGGCAGGATGTCGCCCCCGGCAACCAGTCGATCCAGTCAAGGGACCGTCGGCGGCCCTTTTGTCCTGCCGGTCTAAAGCGCAGGAACTGCGGTCAAATATGTCCTCAAACAGCCTGCGCTTCTTAACGCCCGGCAGGACAAAAGGGCTGATCGCCTTTGGGTCCTGATGGACTGGATCGACCGGTCGCCGGGGGCTTACGCTGTCGACATATTGAGCAGCATTTCTATAAAACTGCCATGAGGCAGGTCTGGTGACTCTCAGACTGCTTCTAAGAAGTATAGATTCTGACAAATATAGGGCCGAAGGCGCGAAGCCAACTCTTACTCCGAAAGGAATTTTAAAGGAGTGTCTTATAAAAAAAATGACAAAAAGACAGATAGACAAACAAATAAATAAAAATACATTAAGACAGATGGTGTTTTGGTGTTTCAGGGAGAATGATAAATGGAAGATAATTTAAAAGACAGTGAATCCGAAAATAGAGAAGCCGAAGATAGAGAAGCCGAAGATAGAGAATCCTCAGATCAGGAAGAAGAAAATTTTGCGGATTTACTGGAATCCTATGGATCAAAAATAAGCGATGATATTCATACCGGAGATAAGATTGAAGGCAAAATAATCTCCATTGGTGAAAAGCATGTTTATATTGATACCGGGTCAAAAAGTGACGGTGTTGTTGACAAGGATGAATTAAAAAATGATAAAGATGAGTTTCCCTATAAAGAAGGAGATCATGTAACCCTTTTTGTAGTGTCTTTAAATGAAAGCGAAATTATTCTTTCCAGGGCGCTTTCAGGGGCAGGCAGCGTATCCATGTTAGAAGATGCTTCCCACAGCAGAACTCCTGTGGAGGGAAAGGTGGCATCTGTTATAAAGGGTGGATTCAATGTTGAAATCATGGGGAAAAGAGCGTTCTGTCCGGTGAGCCAGATCGATATTAAATATGTTGAAGAAATGGATGAATATGTCGGCAAGACATTTAATTTTATTATTACACGATTTTCAGAGGGGGGAAAAAATATAGTTGTTTCAAGGCGTGATCTTCTTGAAGCACAGTTAAAGGAGAAAAGAGAGCAGTTTTTCAGTCAGGCTGCAGAAGGTGATATTGTAAAGGGACGTGTGACAAAACTTATGCCATACGGTGCTTTTATTGAAATTGCTTCTGGAGTTGAGGGCATGGCCCATATTTCCGAGTTGAGCTGGTCAAGGCTTGAAACTCCCGGTGAAGCGGTGAGTGTGGATGATATTGTAAATGTAAAGATTCTTAAAATAGAAAGAAAAAAGGATTCTGAAAGACCGAAATTATCCCTTTCCATGAAGCACACTTCTTCTGACCCATGGGATCTTGCGGAAAACACCATACATGCAGGAGATCAGTTTACCGGGAAGGTGGTAAGGCTTGCACCTTTTGGAGCTTTTGTAGAATTGACTCCAGGGGTGGACGGCCTTGTCCATTTAAGTGAGATGTCCTATACAAAAAGGGTGCTTAAAGCCGAGGATGTGGTGTCACAGGGGGAGATGATCCAGGTTGTGGTAAAGTCAGTGGATCCTGAGAAAAAACGTATTTCTCTGAGCATGAAGGATGCACATGGAGATC
>WFQS01000604.1 GCA_015486915.1 Desulfobacteraceae bacterium | reverse complement strand
TACGGAAAGAATAAACGAAGGCTGAGTTAAAATTTCGTTAAATCCGGGAGCGAAAAATGCTTCACCGGGAACAAGTCCCAATCCTATGATACCATCCCGTATTCCCGAAAAAAACAACAAATCCGAACTTACCGGCCTTGGAGTGGCAATATCACAGCATTTTGGATCAAACAACAGCGCCGCTGAATCTCCTGTCATATATGTATACGGGGAAAGAGTTTTAGACTGCTTTTCCGGTAAAAGATTATCTTCCTCTATAATCTTTTCCTGCCATGGTAATAAAAGCGAAAGATAAATATCTTCTGTGCATATATAATCAGGATCAAGGGATTCAAGTTGTTCTTTCATTAAAGTTTTTGCTTCAGGCATTATAAAGGACAAGACAACTCCTATATGCAGGCCTGCAAGAAGAGAAGTGAGATATCCCGGACCCATTTTTTTAATAATACACACAGTCTGTCCCGGCATAACACCTGATCTGATCCAGGATAATGCAAGTTTTTCAGACTTTTTCCCAAGTTCCCTGTAGGATATTTCTTTCCAGCAGCCTGTTGGTTCATACCATATAAAAGCAGGATTCTCCCTGTTTTGATTTCTGAATATAATATCATGGAAAAAAGCATATTGTTTGAACGGTATACTTTTCCCGGCAGAACCGAAAAAACCGTTATGAAGTTTAAACAACGACGGCCAGAAATCCGAATTCGTATCAAAACTTTTATCAAACCAGTCTATGTTATCAGGGTTTGCAAATCTCTCAAGATTTAAAGTTTTTTCAATTAATGAAATTGTAAATTGTTCCGCCATAATAAAATCCTTAAAACAGGCCTTTCAGGAATCCTTTTTTAAATGAAATTGAATTCTTTTTTAGAATCAATTTATATTTCTTTTTCAGAGGTTTCTGCAAAAACATCTTCCACTGGTCCGGTTTTGTGAACATACAATAAACCGCTATTGACCTGTTATCAGGCTTGGTAAATTCTATTTTCTTTTTTTTACCCGGGAGAATAAAATTTGTGGAAAGCACTGTTTTTGCAGGGGGATTACGCATTATCATGCCTGCAACACTTTGGTAATCCTCACTTACAAAATCAGTTGAATTAACAGTTCTTACCACAAGATATACAGGCTGCCCGTTATTTGAAGTTTTATCTGCAGTTACAGACAACTCCACCATGGGTATTTTCTTACCCCCGCATCCGGAACAAAACATACAGATCAGTATAATTATACATATACAGAATCCGCCTGAATTATGCCTGATATCAATTAAGACAGGAGTAATTTTTTTATACCTCGATACCATATCTTTTTTTAATATCATTATTTTTGTCCTGTTGCTTTCTCATAATTTGTTGTTAGCAGAGATAGCGGCCAAAATCCAGACCAGCCTCATGCCCGCTATTTTATTTTCCGTTTAAAAGATCTTTTCTAAAAATATGCCATGGATTATTTTTTATGGAAAATGATATTGCCCGTTTCCATTTTATCTCTCCCGGGCTCATGATATCCCACATCCATGTTTTGGGTTCAGGAGTATCTGCTTCTTTAAGCAACCTGTAAAAACTCCAATAGGAATTCTGCACCGTGATATTGGCAAACATCTTTTTTGCGTTTTTTCCTCTCTGCATAAATTGAATTCCTGCAGAGGATGTATTTGGTTTCCACCATTCAATGGGGAATTTCTGCCATGCAGGCTGCTGATTAAAACCAAATACACTTGTTTTTCCGGTTCTGACATATGATAATACCACTAAAATAAGATTATCTTGTATCAAAGGTAGAGTATGCGGCTTGATTTCAAAAACAAGGGGTATAGGATTTGCCTTTGCATCAAAAAAGATTCCGGAAAGCCGGGAAATATAATTAAGCTCCTTTAACATATTTTTGGGAAATTTTAAGGAAGACATGACAAATGATCTTTCATGCCATTTACCATCCGGAGTTTTTCTGCACAGGGGAGCGATTTCTCCGGAAAATTTTTTCCAGAATTTGCCTGAGGGACAGACAAGGTTTTTCAGATCGTCCGGACTAACGTATGATGTTGCTTCAGGATTAAATGGAAATTTATCAATAACAGGTCGGATATAGTAAGTCTCAAGGGTATTCCATTCTTTTTTAATTGTTTTTTCAATTTTTTTCTGCCCAAGAAGATATGCCTGATAAATCGGTTCCGTAAACGGATATAACCATTGCTCAGGGATACCCACACTTGTCCCCCATTTTTCAACCATTCTGAGATAAGATCCGGGCCCGTTAAGGAAAATATCCAAAGATATTTTTGCAATGGCCGGTAATTTGGATTTTAAGATACCTGTTTTATCATCACTGTCATCCATGGAAACAGTATTCTTTGAAACAAGATCGCCAAGCATCTGTCTTAATATAGCTTTATATTGCTCCAATTCAGGGAATTCATCCTTTTGTGCCTGCATCAGAAGAGAAATGAATCTAAGGGGCTTTAATCTGGCTTTAATGAGGTTAAAATATGGATTGTCCGGACAATCCAGGGAAAGATTATTATTTAAAGTCATTAAAAATTCCTGAAACTGATTTATTGGCAGAGTCATCTGTGTAAGTATGTATCGTAATTCCCCCACGGAATCGACGCTTATGGTAAATCTCCTGTAATACTTTTCATAGTTTGCAATATAATTTCCTATATATGCATTAACTTCACGAAACATAAAATTTGCAAAATGTGTTTTTTCAGTTTCACTCACAGGTAATTTTTTAAGAAGATCCGGCAAAGCTTTTAAAACAGGCATAACTTCTCTGTTATAGATTTTTTTAGTATACCTGCCGTCTATAACAGCTTTTTTTGAAAAAAAGAAAGCATCTTCAGATGAAGTGTAAAGAACAAGATCTTTATACTCGGAATTCTGATTGAAAAATGACATACCGGAAAATCTGCTGTAATATGACACATAATCCCGCAAAAGCATTACCATGCTACTTGTATTCATCAAATGGTAAAATGTATCTGAACTGAAATAAAATTTTTGCCTGTTTACTGTAAAATCAAATACCTTTGTTTCAGGATTTTTAATTTTCATCATTATGCGCAGATTTTCCAGTAATTGCGCAAGATTTAAATCCTTCACCACTGGATGGTCTAAGTGTAAATTCCTGAAAAAAAACAGAAATTTTTTGAATTCCTGATAATTTTTTCCATTGAAAGCCTGATATTCTTCATTCTGATATGTCCCGTTGGAAATTACAGATTTGCCAAGTATTGTTTCACTGTAAAGAAGCCGTTTTAATTTATAAAACCATGCTTCGGTTGAGGATTCATTAATTTTATCAATAATTTTTCCGGCATAATTCTGAAGTTCCGAAAGGCTCTGGGGGCTTACAAAAGAATCATGTGCAATTTTATCAAGATTTTTTAAAAATATCAGCCAGGAAACATATTGTCCTGTATTTGCAGATAATTTATTATCAATGAATTTATTGACTTGTATAGCCTTGTTCCATGATTGATCGCTTAAAGAAAGATATGCTCTAATTATACTTTTATCAATATTGCATGACTCTGCCCATAAAGAGATGTTTTTATTAACAAGTCTGCCCAGGGTATTTGTGCGTGATCCATATATTAGTGATAAAATCAAAAGATTTTTGTGAAAAGCATTTTTCTGTATATCCACAGGACTAAGGCCCGGCCTGAAAATTTTGTTAATAATTCCCTTCTTAAGATTATTTTTTGTGTTAATAATTTTTCTGTGAATTTGTTTCTTAGCATTGGGGAAGAAATCAATTAACAGCATATTATTCAGTGATGCTGCAGAGTTCCTGTCAAGCTTGTTAAGGAGTTTTGCCCTGTTAATATAAAAAATATGATCTGGTTTGCCGATCTTGCCGGAAATTTCGTTATTGTTTACAAAAACAGGGTACAATACATTTTCACCTGAATTATAATTTTGGTTTTGCTGTTTTCCTGATACAGTAAAATTTTTGTATTTCCCATTATTGTCAGTAATGGAATAATTAATCCTGTCAAGCTCTCCCTTAACCTCGCTGATATAATTGTACCTATAATAATACGAAAACAGCATATAAGTTATACCAATGCCCGCAATGAGAATTGCTGCTATTTTATGTTTTCTCATGGGATTATAAGTGCGAACTTTTTTTATGGGGATCTGTGATGTAAATGGATTTGAAAATAAATTATTTTCATTTACAATGTCCGATGTAAAAAATACACTGTTTATTATAGGAGAGGATGATAATGGATCAGGCGCTGCCAGTATTTTAATAAAATTAGACAAAGACAACAGTATGGAAGGAGCAGTCTGACAAAAGGATAAAATTTTCAGATAATTTTCAGGTTCTTCGGAAACAAGGGCATTTGAAAAATATTGTTCATAGGATTTTATGGCATTTTCCAGGTTATCCAGGTCAGATAATTTATTAATTTTCAGTTCAAGCGGCAGATTATTGGCATGCAGGAAAGCAGAAAATTCAGAAAATCCTTTAACATGATTCATGAAGGTAAGAGCAATCCTTATTCTCACGGGGTGCTTCAGAATTTCTGATAAAATATTAATCTTACCCCGCATTATCTGTGCCTGCTCCCTTAAAAAGTCAGGATCACCATGAACAAGATCATCACCTTTCAAGGTAACCACAGTGACTAAATCTTTTTTCCGTTTAAAAATTTTCCACAGGTTTTTAAGAGCCTTGCGCGCATGGGATGATGTATCGTGAAGAAGAGATGAGGATATTTCCTGAACAATAATCCTTGTTCCGAGATATACCTGAAGCAGTTCATCCTGGGTATGGCTTGGATAAAACTGGTTAGCCTGATTCTGCCAGTCCGTATAATTATCAATAAGGCAGGTCTTCCCGGTTCCTGCCTCTCCCATGACAAT
>WFQS01000603.1 GCA_015486915.1 Desulfobacteraceae bacterium | reverse complement strand
ATGTTCACCAGCGGATGTAAGAAAAAGAAAAAAAACCCTTCTCCTGTAAAATTGCTGTTGCCAGGTACATGGTATATGTCTAAGGGCAGGGCATATATACTTTTAATTATGCGGTTTGATGGCAATTGGAGTTCTGATGTCAGGCTGGAAGGAGCTTCGTCTAAAATTGTTGAGAGGAAAGGAGGAGCATCCGGGACCTGGCATATTGAAGACAAAGACCTTATATTGAAAGTTTCTGAATCAAAAGTTAAGGAGATATGGGAAAAAAATAAAGAACTTGTTTGTGAAATCGTTAAGTTGGATCATGATTTTATGATATTGAGATACCCCAATGGAAGAGTATTTACCTGGAAAAGAGCACAGGTTAAAAAAAAAGGTGGGGGTGATAAATCTATCAACCTGTCCCCTGTAATTAGAATTCCTCCAATTGTTGTGAACTTGAATAAAATAAGTTCCAATGATATTGACAGATATTTCTGCCTTGATATGGAACTTGAAATGAATACATTACTGCCCGGTGAAAAACCTGTTTTGTTTCGGCCGGAAGCAAGGGAAGCTGCAATAATATTCTTAAGTTCCCTGATATATAAAGAGGTAAAGACCTTTGATGCAGTAAATATTGTAAAGAAAAAACTTGAAAAAATTTTAAATCCCTACCTTGAAGGATCATTAAAGAAAATTAAAATTAAAAATGTTATGATCACCTCAAGTATTGATAAAGCAGATACCTTTTTTATTGAGCACACCCCAAAAGCTCCAGTGTCCGGGGATAAAAAACAAGATAAAAAAAATGCAGAAAAAAGTTAAAGTAAAAACAAAGCCAAAGTGAAACAAGGAACAATAAACCAATGAAATCGAAAAAGAAAACGATTGCTGAAAAGATATTTGACTTTCATCACATTGATACTCCATCTGAAAATATCAGGGTTATAAGCCTTGATGCAGTGTTCTGCCATGAAATTACCACTCCGGTTGCAATAGCAGATCTTGAAGCAAGGGGTATGGATAAAGTATTTGATACCTCTAAAATTAAAGTGGTGATTGATCATGTGAGTCCTGCCAAGGATTCCAAAACCGCAATGCAGGGTAAAATTCTCAGAGAATGGGTAAGAAAACATAATATACAGGATTTTTTTGATATTGGAAGGAACGGAGTCTGCCATGCCATCTTTCCGGAAAAAGGGTTTGTAAGGCCCGGATTTGCAATAATTATGGGGGATTCACACACATGTACCCATGGTGCTTTTGGTGCATTTGCAGCAGGAGTCGGGACAACGGATCTTGAAGTTGGAATTTTAAATGGGGTATGTGCTTTTAAAAAACCTGAATCCATATCCGTTAAAATTACAGGTGTTCTTCATGAAGGAGTATATGCAAAAGATGTGATACTTGCGCTCATTGGAAAAATCGGGGTGAATGGTGCAACTGACCGTGTGATCGAATTTTCCGGACAAGTTGTTGATAATATGACAATGGATCAGAGAATGACATTGTGTAATATGGCTGTGGAGGCCGGGGCTACGAGCGGCATATGTGCCCCTGACATGGTGACAGTTGATTATCTGTGGAAATTTATAAAAAATCAATATTCAGACAGGGAAGAAGCTTTAAAGGACTTTTTAACTTTTGCTCCCGATAAAGGAGCAGCCTATACAGACATCATTAATTTTGATGTTTCCAGCCTGGAGCCCCAGGTGACATTCGGCTATAAACCGGATCAGGTGAAGCCTGTATCAGAGATGGGAGAAATAAAAATTGACCAGGTTTATATCGGGTCATGTACAAACGGCCGGCTTGAAGACCTTAAAATCGCGGCATCAATTATCAAAGGCCGCAAAATCAGTGATTCTGTGCGTGCAATTGTGTCTCCTGCAACACCTGAAATATTCAGCAAAGCAATTGAAAATGGAATTATTAAAGATTTTATGGACTCAGGGTTTTGTGTGACTAATCCCACATGTGGAGCATGCCTTGGAATGAGTAATGGTGTACTTGCCCATGGAGAAGTCTGTGCTTCAACTACAAACAGAAATTTCAACGGTCGAATGGGAAAAGGCGGTATGATTCATTTGATGAGTCCGGCAACGGCAGCTGCATCGGCATTGACAGGAAAAATTACAAATTCTAAATATTATTCTGCCACATAAAAGTCTTCATATCCGCTGCTCTTTTTATGTTTGTCAAAATCTATGATTTTTTGAGGCGCTGTAACGCAGTTCAGATCGGCCTCATGGCCGTTATAACAGGAGAATTATAAATAATGAAAAATTTTACCGGAAAGGTGTTATTTCTTGATAAATCAGACATAAATACAGACGAGATAATTCCTGCAAAATACCTTACGGAAATAACAAAAAAAGCACTTAAACCCTATCTTCTCGAAGATCTTGTGTTGGATGGATTTAAAGCTGAAACCGATATCAAAGGAAAATCCGTTATTATCACAAGAGATAATTTTGGATGCGGTTCTTCAAGGGAGCATGCTCCATGGGCGCTTGAAATGAATGGATTTAACCTTGTAATTGCATCGGGTTTTGCCAGAATTTTTCGTCAGAATATGTTTAACTGCGGTATGATGGCAGTTCAACTTGAAGAAAAAATAATAGACAGAATTTTTAATAACTGCGCAGGAAAAGAAACTCTGGTTAAAACTGACCTTGACAACAAAATTTTTACTATCAGTACGGATGATTTTTCTGAAGAAATTTCCTTTAATATCAGTGATTTTGATTTTGCCCTTGTTAAAGCCGGAGGCTGGGTTGCCTATGCTGATCAAAAATATTAAAACAAAAAAAGGATGAAGCTATGAAAATAATAGAACCTTATTTTGAAATACTTCACATGGAAGATGGCGAAGAGATATGCAGACTTCTCGAACTTGCCGCACGTACATGCTATAAGTCTGAAGATAAAATTGCCGACGGCACAAGCCATGGTTTATTGAGAAGGCTGCTTAAAACAGGACATGAAAGTGTTATAGAACATTCCTCTGTCAGTGTACGAATAGTATGTGACAGGGGGATATCCCATGAAATTGTAAGGCACAGGCTATGTTCATTCAGTCAGGAGAGTACAAGATATGCAAATTATTCCCGGGAAAAATTTGGAAAGGAAATTACAGTTATAAGACCTTTTTTCTGGGATGCAGACTCAGATTTATATAGGGAATGGGAACAGGCAATGAAAGCCTGTGAAAAAGCCTATATAACACTTATGGAAAATGGCGCCAGAGCCCAGGAAGCGCGAAGTGTCCTGCCGAACAGTCTTAAAACAGAAATCATTGTCACTGCCAATGTCAGAGAATGGAGACATATCTTTAACTTGAGATGCTCATCTGCATCCCATCCCCAGATAAGACAGATCATGCTTCCCATGCTCAAAGAGTTTCATTCAAGAATACCTGTTCTTTTTGATGCCCTGTATGAAAAATATAGTAAAGATTTATAAAATTCAAAAAACTAAAACTTCATTATTATTCCGGTATGGTATTTGCTTATTAAAAAATAC
>WFQS01000602.1 GCA_015486915.1 Desulfobacteraceae bacterium | reverse complement strand
TTTTACGGCAGTATGTATGACAGGGTTTGTTCTTTTAAGTGTCTCAAACAGAGACTCAATACCTTTAACCATTTTTTGAAAAATAATCTCCCATTGCCATTTTAGTGATTCTTTGAGCTGATTCAGTGTTAAGGATCGAAAATTTTATAAGTTGAACGAGATTGCTTGTCTTCCGGCTCATCTACTTCGTTGCATCAAAGGCCGAATACTTGGAGTATGCAACCTTTAATGCGCCTTGTACATGGGGTAGGAATTCTGCGCTATTTCTGTTCAACTTATTTCATCTCCGATCCTAAGGAAAAGATCTATTCTTTAATCTGTTCCTGATTGATATCCCTCCTCCTGTAGTTTTATATCAAGGGAGATGGCACCGAGAAGTTCAAGGGGCAGAAAAATATCGTGCGTGTATTCCCGAAGATCAATGGTCTTGATGTAATTCATACATTTGTCACACACATCACCACGAATGCCTTTTTCTCCTTCAACCTGAAGATAAGACAGCACCTTAGAGTCAGTTGTATTGCAGAAAGGGCAGAAAATTCTATGGGTTTCCCATTCAT
The DNA here is from genome assembly GCA_015486915.1 of Desulfobacteraceae bacterium. Next base: position 3,039 of record WFQS01000602.1, on the reverse strand, counting down.
GCCAGCAGAAACTGCACACAAAGGAGCGTGATCCGTTTTCAGATGAAAGAAGAGAAATTCCAGGTGTACTCCCGCAGACCGGACAATAACCCTGAAACTGTGTTTTTCCGGGAGTTTTGTCAAGATATGAAGCGATCTGGTATGAACATTGAACAATACCTGGTTTCAAAGCGTTATAGAGGAGAAATTCAAGACTTGATTTTTCGATATTATTCTTTTCTGTAAAGTCATTAAGCCAAGAATCGTTTTTATATAAAAACTTTTCTGCAATTTCTTTAAAAGAAAGCTCGTGGTTTTTTACTATGTTTAAAAGTAGAGTCATGGACTCATGGGCTTTGATTTTGTGATCAGAGCAAAGCTGGCAGATATTTCCAAAAAGTTTTTCTGCTGCATTAAAATCGATTGAGAACTCTCTTGTGATCAATGGAAAGTTTTCTGCAAGTTTTGCCTGTAAAAGATCCTGGGAAATTAAAACAGGCTTTATCTTTAGAGTTTTAAAACTTTTCGCCTGGAGCAGAAATATTTTTTCATAAAAATCAAGGATATCCTCAAGATGGGGTTTTGTTTCTTTTAGTCTAATACATATCTGCGAGATCTTATCAGGATCATCATTCATTCTTATTATCAATTTTTTCTCCCTGTAACTATTTTTTATCTTTTTATCAGGAAAAAAGGGGAAGAACAACTTTATTCTCCCCCTTAAAAGTTTTATATCTCAGTTTTTTTTATAAAAATTCTTGTAAAATTCCTTTCGGGGCAAGAGTTGGCTACGCGTCTTCGACCCTATATTTGTCAGAATCTTTGATTCTTTGAGGCAGTCTGAGAGCCATCAGATCTGCCTCATGGCAGTTTTATGGAAAAAACTGATGTCTATCCTGCAAGTTCCTTTGCAGCAGCAGTAAACGGTTTGAACATTTTACTTAAAGCTGCCTGCCTTGTCATGCCTCTTGACCTTGTTACGGAAGCTACGGCATTTTCATAGTACAGAGCAGGATCATAGGCAGTGAGATAAATAACCTGAATATCTTCAGGATCAAGCAGTTTTGCCTTTGGATATTTTGCTTTTACCTCAGCAAGTCTTTTTTTAGCAAGGGCCATCATATCGGCACTTTCTCCAAAATGCATGGCCCCTGAGGGACATGCTTTAACACAGGCTGGTTCTTCGCCGTTCTGTACCCTGTCAAGGCACATGTCGCATTTAGCAAGAGTACCGTCGGCAGCTTTTCTTGGTACATTATAAGGGCAGGCTTCAATAATGGCATCTGCATCAAGATTCTTTGTATTTTTGGTATAAATTACAGCTCCTGTTGCCGGATCTTTGAAAATTGCCGTTGGGTCATCGGCAGTGTCAAGGCATGGTGGGTCAATACAATGACGGCATTGTTCAGGAAAGAACAGCCATTTCAGTTTACCATCTATAACCTGCTCCTGAAATCTTACAAGCTTATATGTTGTAAAGGAAAGATCCGGGGGATTCTGATATGAGCCCCGGTTGGTTGTTTTTTCTGCGGGAAGGTCATGCCACTGCTTACAGGCCACCTGGCATCCTCTGCATGCTGTGCAAACTGTAGTATCTATAAAAAATGATTTACTCACTTGAATCACCTCCTTTTATAATTTTGTGACATTAACCATAAATGCCTTGGTTTCAGGGATCCGGGTATTTGCGTCACCAGCCGGAGGCGTTAGCAGATTGGCACTTTCTTCAGTTCCGGTTACAGGCCAGCGCCAGCCGTAATGCCATGGCAGGCCAACTTGATGGACTGTTTTTCCTCCAATATTAAATGGCCTGAAACGCTTTGTTACAATGGCTGTACATTCCAGCTCTCCCCGGATGCCGTATACTTTTACGCGTTCTCCGTTTTTGATTCTTTTAAGTTTAGCAAGTTCTTCGCTCATTTCAACAAAAACCTGGGGCTGCATTTCCATGAGCCATGGAACAGGTCTTGATAATACACCTGTCTGCCAGTGCTCCGATACCCGGTAGGTGGTTCCCACAATTGGGAATTGAGGATTATCAGTGGCATATTTATCAGCTTTTGTGGTATAGACAACAGCTGCAGGGTTGATGCGCTGCGGATTGAGTAAATTTTTTGCAACCGGGCTTTCAAGTGGTTCATAATGCTCAGGAAAAGGCCCGTCAGCACGACCGGGGCCAAAGATCTGGCCGAATCCGTTTTTACGCATGATAAAAGGATATTTTGAATCACTGCGTTTTGTACCGTCGGGATTCTCCATGGGATACCATCCGCCGTCGGGGACATCACCGATCCATTTTTTGGAAACCCATTTACCGCCCTCTTCATTACCTGCAAATTTAACAACCCAGTCTTTTTTATCCCAGGGCTGTCCCTTAAGATCGACGGAAGCACGGTTGTAAATTATCCTTCTGTTAACGGGCCAGCACCATGAAAATTCAGGATACAGCCCTATATTGTTTACAGCATCTTTTTTGCTTCTTCTCGCAGCCATATTTCCCTTTTCAGTGTAACTATTGCAGTACAGCCAGTTGCCCGAAGAGGTTGAACCATCGTCTTTAAGATATGCAAAACTTGGAACAAGGGTGCCTTTTTTGAAATTTTTACCCTTGATTGTTACATCTTTTATAAAATAACCGTTTATTTCTTTTGCAACTTTGTGGGGATCATATGCACCCTCTGTATCATAATCCCATTTCAGATTGCGGATCGGTTCAGGAAAAACACCGTCGTTTCTGTATAACTTTTTAATACGATGACCAAGATCCATTATGATATCACCGTCGGGACGGCTGTTCCCAAGTGGTTTTGGCCCCTGATAACGCCACTGCATCCAGCGTCCTGAATTGGTGATACTGCCTTCCTTTTCAACTGAAACAGCTGCAGGCAGCATAAATACTTCTGTTTTGATTTTAGTGGGATCATTTCCTGGAGCCTTCCAGAATGATCCTGTCTCATTATCAAAAACATTGACATTAACCATCCAGTCAAGATTTTTAAGGGATTCACGAATTTTGTTGGCATTTGAACCTGAGCATGCAGGATTCTGACCCCATGCAAA
>WFQS01000601.1 GCA_015486915.1 Desulfobacteraceae bacterium | reverse complement strand
TGAAATAAGTTAAACAGAAATAGCGCAGAATTCCGGCCCATGTACAAGGCGCATTAAAGGTTGCATACTCAACGTATTCGGCCTTTGATGCAACGAAGTAGATGGGCCGGAAGACAAGCAATCTCGTTCAACTTATAAAATTTTCGATCCTTAGCAAGCTGATATATTTTTGTGTATGATTTAAAACCTCATCTATAGCAGCAGCCTTCCAGCCTGCCTGCTGAAATATTGATGTGAATTCAACCTGACGGGATAGCAAAAAAGCCACTTTTTGTTCAATCCATCCCAGTTCTGCTTCTGCCACGATTTGTCCTTTTTTATCAACAAGCTCAAATCCTGCTTCCGGTAGCGGACAATTTGCTTTTACCAGTTTTTTGATAAGGTCATGACAGGCGGGATCTGTTAATTCAAAAATTTCATCCCATTCATTTTCAGTCTTAGAAACATCTTCTGGTCCTGTATCTTTGAATCCTTTGTATGCAACACCATCCGCCATATCCTGCCCGGTTATGAAATAGGAGTGTGGAATAAACTGAAACAGGTTATACAATCGAATAAATCCATTCCAGGCCGCTTCAAATTCTTTTTTCTCCTGGAATTCATCAAGATCTTCCAAGCGGCAGGCAATATACATTTCAGATACCTTATTTGCCTGAACTGCATCTTTTTGAACAGCAACGCTGAATTGAAAAAAACTGTTTCCCAGGCCAGGCTGCAGCAACCCATAAAACCATACATCCTGTCTTGCTTCAAAAGCGTTTTTAATAATCTCGTTTACCTCCAAAGGATAAGCTGTTTCCAGGTTTTTAAACCATTTTGATTCACCTTCAGGTGTTCCATATGTGATATTATCGAGATGAATCAGGCCGTGAATAAATGCGTGACACCCCCACTTTTCAGCATCCGGATCAGTTAAAAACCAAATCAGCCATTCAAAGCTGTCATAGTTATTTGTCTTTCTTAACGCTTTTATTTCGTATAGTTCAGTCAGTTGATTATATTTTAAGCGCTTTTCTTCTCTTTGAATATGGGTATGATTTTCAAAATAATGATCCAGATTTCTATATTGATTTTCAATATCTTTGAAGGATAATGACCATACATGGAAATTATTGCTCTGTGCAATTGCACACCGTTGATGCAGGTCTTTTCCAATGCGGTTTTTGTGAAAAGCAAACCCGTCGGTAAAAACAGCAATGGGCTTATGTCCGTCCCTGGCACGGGCAGGCCTGAACATGAAATCCGCCCTTGAATTCACCTGCACACCGTCAGCCTTGCCTAAATCAACCTGCAACTCAATGTACCAGGCTTTGCCGCCAATTTTATAAAAATAGCCTGGTTTCCCATTGACCACCTCTTTTTTCAGTGAAACCGGCAGGTTATCTTTTCGCACCCTTCTCAATGCCTCAATAAACCGGGCTTCAAGGACACTGTCAAAAAGTGAATTTATCTTGATATCTTTCAAGGTTTTTGTCTGGATTAAGGAATCCTTGTACTTTAAAATTTCAGACAGCATTTCAATGGCTGTATCCCTTGATGTCCCGGACATGGTATAGCTTCTGCGATAGGCAAAAAGGCATTTATAGCACCCGTCTTGTTTTACATCCTGGTTGCAGGAGCAGGACTTTAGAACGTCAAGGGCTTTTTCAAAAACCCTCATCAACGGTTTTTTACTACGCATCAATTGTTTTAAATAACCCGTACCGCCTGGAACGGTATCGTAAAGGACAATAAATTGTTTTCTATGATTTGAGTCTGCAACCGGCTCTTCATGCAGCGCCGTCCTGATGTGATCAATATTACCGCCAAATACCTGTTTGAGCCCCAGGTGCAGTGCAGCAATAAAACTATGAAGTTTTTTATCCGAACTCTCAAGGGATAAAATGGGCAGCAACATCATGATGGCTTCAGAGGTGAACTCCCTGTACAGGTAAACACAATCGGCAAGATTTTGTTCTGACTCTTTTTTGCGTGACGGGCAGGTGAAGGCATGCTTAATCCCGCCTTTTTTATCCTGGATTTTCCCGCAATACTTACAGATTAAAAATCCTTTTCTGGGCAGTTCTACACCTGCGATACTGATTTTTTCACCGATTTCATCCTTTTCTCCAAAATTAATTTCCCTGAAATCAGCTTTAGATAAAAATTCAAACCCGAATGGCAGGTCATCTGTTTTTACTTTATATGCATCTGTTATATCGGTTTCTTTAAATCCCACAACCATCTGTTTATTAAAAAAACTGGTATTTCGCTTATCATTGTCATCACTGATGCGGCTTTCTCTATCAGAAGTCGTGGCAAACACCTGCCGCATCCTCACCATCTTTCTTTTCCGGCCTGCATCCGGCCATAAAGTGCTGCCGCATTGAGGGCAGGAAGAATAATCAGGGAGTGTTCCCTCAATTGCCATAAACGAGCACTTATCGCACAAGCGCCATATCTCAACCTCTGACACGGACAAATCAACCTGGTCAATTACCACCTTACGGCCACCGGCGTAAAAAGTGCTGGCAGGGGCAAGTTCACTGATGGCACTCACGGCAGGTCTTTCAAAATCATAGGTAAATATATCGTAATTACTCCCCTGCTC
>WFQS01000600.1 GCA_015486915.1 Desulfobacteraceae bacterium | reverse complement strand
CTCTTATACCATGAACCAGCACATCTGCATTTTTACTTTCAAGGGCATCTGCAAGTCCATTTATAATATCATCGAAAAAACATATTCCAAGGCGTTCTTTCTTTATTTCAAGCTCTTTCATAACAAATGTAAAAAATTTTATCTTAAGGGCCGTGATATTTTTTTCAAACACCTGGGATAATTCAAGCAGTTTTTCACATAGATCAAAAAAAGCATGACATGGAACAGGACTGTTTTTTTTATTTTTTTCCCTTAATCTTGAATTGGTGAATTTATAAAGGCTGTCGCCCTTTTCCGTCATATTAAAAATATGGCCGGCGGAATATGTCATCCCTGCTGTATTAAATCCATCAATATCATTTGTTTTGTTAATTTCACAGCTGTTGTTGATATCACCTGTGCCGGCACTGATAGAAATTCCAGGGTCATCATCATTTTTCACATAAAATTTTAAAAGATCTTTTTCTGCTGTTTCAAGCCATTTTTCAACGGATTTCCTGCTGTAGCTTCTCCTGTTTACTCCCGGATGATTTAAGAAAATCTCTTTTATCTCTTCCCTGCAAACCTTAAGTGTTTTAAGAAGTTTAAAGCAGATATTCTTATAATCCCGGGAAACATCACAAAATTTCACATGATCGGGATCGGGAATGATTTTAGCTTCCGGACGGGACATCAATCTTGTAAACAAAGAGACAAGGCTTGTGATTTTAAAGTTTTTCTTTTTAAGAAATTTTAAGAAAAGAGGGTCAAGGTCATTGATCTCAACGGACATGAAATCGATAACAATATCCTTTATAATTGATTTTGTATCGGGGATAAGCTTTACATTAAAAAGCGCTCCTGTTTCAAAGGCGTTTTCCCTTAATATTCGAAAACAGAATGAATGGATGGTCATGATGGATGCTTCATCAAAACACACAATTGCCTGCTTTATTCTTGATATTCTCTGTGCAGTTTCATTCTTTGAACCCCGGAGCAGATACAGATCAAGTTGATCCTTTTCTCCTGACCTGTCATTTTTCTCCAAAACAGACAAGGATGATACAAGCCTCTGGCGTATCCTGTGTTTTAATTCCGCTGCTGCAGCCTCTGTAAATGTAACGACAAGTATGGAATCAACATCAAATCCCTTTGCCACAAGTCTTGTGAAAAGGGTTGTAATGGTATATGTTTTCCCGGTTCCTGCACTTGCCTCAATGAGCACATTTTTTTCAAGTTCAAGTTTTAAGGGATCAAGCAGGAGCATCACATCCTCTCCATATTATCAAGGACAGGAGAAAATATTTTCATGGCATTATCAATGAACACTGAATCGAAAGGAAAAAGACCATCAATATTACCATTATCATCAAAAAAATCTTTATCATTAAAAACAAAGGATAAATAGCGGTTTATCTTCTCGCCCTCAAATAAAAATGACCCCTCCCATTTTTTTCTGCACGCTGTGAAGGCCTTTTTTATATTTTCCCGGGAAAGTTCATTGCCTGACTTAAAAATTGTCTCTGCAAATTCCCATGAAGTGTTAGGGAAAAAAATCAGCGGATTTTCCATACCTTTTTTAAACAATTCAACAAGGTCACAAAGATATGAAAAAGCCTCATCACAGGGAGGAAAATAAATTTTTACCGCCTTTCCGGGTTTGTCACCCCTTACAACAAGATAAGTTTCAACGGATTTTTCTTTGTCCTTAACTGAATTTAAAGCAAGGTGATATATCCATGCCTTTAAAATTCTTTTCGGGGAAAATTTTGCAAAGGTTATTTCATACCTTATCCTTGAGATTTTATTATCCCTTGTAATTTCCATTACATTTTTAATATTTCCGGAAATATTTACACCGCCTGCCTGTATATCAACATAAACCGGAAATGGTTCACTATTTATTTTTTTAAAATCATCTGAAACAAGATTTAAGATAGATTCTGTTTCAGATTCTATTTCGCCGAATTCCATTTTTCCCTTTTTACCATGGGGAAGCCTGCCTGAAGCTTTAAAAACAGAAAAAAGATCTCCTGTTTCATTATTTTCCTGCACATTTGACCTATCCTGGCAATGGATTTTTTTTGAATCATAATACAGACCATTACGAATATGTTTTTCAAGAACCATCTCGCCAATGAAATAATTTTCAAGCCCGTCCATTTCCACAGGCTCCCTGTCATCGGAAAAATCGGGAAGTTCCGGGAACACAATTCCAAGTCTTTTTTTAACAAAGTATTTTGCAGGCATTGTAAAAAAAGATGTCAGAT
>WFQS01000599.1 GCA_015486915.1 Desulfobacteraceae bacterium | reverse complement strand
TGCCATTACTTTCCGGTTCTGATAGTAGAGCACTATTTTCAGGCATGTTAAATTAAAGAAGTGGAATATGTTTTTAAATTGTGGATGCTTTCCATTCAGGATGAACTTAATGAATTTGAAAAATTTCGAGGCACAGCCCTGTCGCAGACTGGATATTCAATCAGTTTCACGTTTTATAGCTTCTCTTCAGAGGGCTTCAGGCGAAATACCATGGCACAAAGACGGAAAAACAGATCCGTGGGATTTAGTTGAATCGGCCATGGGGCTTAATATAGGCGGCTTTTATAAAGAATCAGAACTTGCTTTTGAGTGGATGAGAAACAATCAGAATCCCGACGGTTCATGGTATTCTTCATATATGAATGGAAAACCGGAAGACAAAACGTGCGAAACAAACATGTCCTGTTATATTGCAGCAGGTGCTTTTCATACATGGCTCATAAGAAGAAATATACTATTCCTTGAAAAAATGTGGAACTGCATTGAAAAAGGCGTTAATTTTGCTTTAAATCTCCAGACTCAAAGAGGCGAGATCTACTGGGCAAAGAGTCCTGAAGGAAAAATTGATCCCATGGCACTTTTAACAGGTTCAAGTTCCATATACCTCAGCCTTAAATCGGGACTTGCCATTGCTGCACTCCTTGGAAAAAGCCTCCCGTTCTGGGAAACAGCTTTTCATAAACTTGAAAATTCCATTAAAAACGATATACATATTTATAATATCAGTAAATCAAGATTTTCCATGTACTGGTTTTATCCGGTACTTTCCGGTGTAATTACCGGTGCGGCAGGTGAAAAAAGAATAAAAAAACACTGGAAAAAATATGTTATCCAGGGGCAGGGGGTTAAATGTGTTGCAGATCAGCCATGGATAACTATTGCCGAGACTTCTGAGCTTGTGATTGCACTTGCAGGTATGGGCAATAAAAGACTTGCAGAAATTGTATTTTCCTGGATTCAGGATAGAGTTTACCAAGACTATTCTTTCTGGTGCGGTTATACCTTTCCCGATATGGTGATCTGGCCCGAGGAAAAAATATCATGGACAAATGCCGTGGCCATTATGGCTGCTGATGCTGTTTATTCCCTTACTCCGGGATCAAAACTTTTTTGCCATGACTCATGGGATGGCTTTTATTTTAAAGAATAATGGTGTTTGGAATTGACACCTCAAATTCATTAATGCCATGGTAATCCAGGGTAATTAATTTTTGTGTGGGGCAATTTCACAGCTTGGGACACAAAAATAATGAGAAAAGATCACAGGCCATATTATATAAAAAAAGCATGGTTTGGTCTGCAAAAATTTTATATACGCCATTTCCTGTCACCTCACCTGGATTTTTTGGGAAATAACCCATATATTGTAAAACCCTGGCATGTTGAAATTTTCGGATCTCCAGTAACAATTGGTGATAATATCACCCTGCTTGCAGCATCTGACAAAAAGACCAGACTGACCGTATGGTCGGAAAAGAAAGATATAAAAGGCATCAGAATCGGCGATCATGTTCTTATATCTCCAGGGGTAAGAATAAGTGCTGCAGAAAAAATAATTATAAGCGATAATTGCATGCTGGCAAGCAATGTTTATATTACGGATTCTGACTGGCACGGGATATACGACAGGAGTATGCCGTCTGAAAATGCATGTCCCGTAAAACTTGAACCAAATGTATGGGTGGGTGACAGTGCAATTATATGCAAAGGTGTGACAATAGGGGAAAATTCTATTATTGGCGCTGGTTCTGTTGTAGCCTCGGATGTCCCCTCCTGTTGTATCGCCGCGGGGAATCCGGCAAAAATTGTAAAAAAATTAGATCCTGAAAGAAAAATTATAACTCGAAGGGACAGGTTCTCAGATACGGATAGAATCACCATGCTTCTTGATGAAAGTGATCGTAAATTTTTAAGCTCCAACACCCTGTCAGGATGGTTGAGATATCTTTTATTTCCTTCAAAAAAGGATTGACTGTCTCAATCCGTGTATGCCTCATGGCAGTTTTTTTTATATGAAAGAGCTCTCTTTTGACAGAGCAACTGATGCTCTTTTTATGTTTGTCAAAATCTCTGATTTTTTGAGGCACTGTAACGCAGTTCAGATCTGCCTCATGGCAGTTATAAAACAAGAAAATTAAAAACAAAAAAGGAATAACAATGATTATCTGGAATCTTTTTCTCTTAAGTGCTGCAGTTTTTATGGTGTCAAGTTTTTTACCTGGTATCCGTATAGAAAATTATGGAACTGCCGTTATCGTTGCCGTTGTTTACAGTATCATCAATTTATTACTTGGCTGGGTTCTTGTTTTTCTTTCCTTTCCGTTGATACTTATAACATTTGGACTGTTTAATTTTGTAATCAACGCATTTATGCTCTGGATAACCGACAAAATGATTGATGGTTTTGAAATACAAGGAGCCGGCACTACTCTTCTGGCTTCTTTTTTAATCAGCGTCACATATTCAGTTTTAAGATTTATTTTTTAGCGGCTCTACCTGATCCGGATCGTATATTTCAGGGTGGTTATATCTTTGGCAGGAACAGAAATATTCCATACTGCATGTTCTGCATCTGTTCTGGTGTGGGGGAAATTCTCCTTTGTGATGATCCACTGCCCATGAACAGGTTCCACTATTTTAACGGATACTGGCTTGCTTTTGCTGTTCATAATTTTAATTTCATAGCTTGACTGGTATTTATAAGTATTATAACCGGTTGCGTTAAGTTTAATGAATTCTGTCTGCCTTTTGCCGGCCGTGATATCAAAAGCATTTCCAAGTTTTAATGCGATTGTTGCGTTTTCAGGGGTATGATCGATACGGTCTTCACCTGCAAACTGCAGATTTCCCTTTGTATCCTCCTTATATACCCGTATAATTCCCTTAGGTACAGGAATGCCAAGATGATTTTTTTTTGAATTTTTAAATTTAAGATAAATGGATACCTTAAGACGGCTGCCAGAATTATCAGCATAACGTCTATAGTACCATGACCTGCCCGTTTCCATGAGGACAAA
>WFQS01000598.1 GCA_015486915.1 Desulfobacteraceae bacterium | reverse complement strand
TTTACGACATGAAAATGTCCTGCGAAACGGAATTAAAGCCGTTAATTTTTTTGTTGAAATTGATGATCATTCCCATTCCAGCGGCCATGCCCATGACGGTGCTTATTCCCACGTTAATACACATGAAACAAATGGGGATACCCATGCTCATACGCGTGTGACAGGTGATTTAAAAGAAAACGGTCACACAAAAAGCATACATTCCGATATAAAACCCCATATAGAACCCCATGTGCATCAAAATAATCATGTCAGAAATTACCGTGAAATAAGAAAAATTATTGCGGAATCAAAACTGCCTGCAAAAGTAAAAACCTTAAGTCTTTCAGCCTTTGAAAAAATTGCCGTTGCAGAATCTGAAATTCACGGGCTTGATATTGAAGATGTTCATTTCCATGAAGTGGGAGCAATTGATTCCATTGTGGATATTGTGGGGTCTTTTTTGTGTGTTGATTTCCTTGGCATTACCGAGGTGTATGCATCGGCAATTCCCCTTGGAAAAGGATTTGTAAAGTGCAGTCACGGTACCCTGCCGGTTCCTGCTCCTGCTGTTGTATCTATTTTAAAGGGAATTCCCGTAAAAGAATCAAATATTGAAATGGAACTTGTAACGCCAACCGGTGCTGCCATCATTGCAACCCTTGCCGTAGATTTCGGCCCCATGCCTGACATGATCATTGACGGGGTGGGTTATGGTTCAGGTAAAAATCAAAATAGTTCCGGCATTCCAAATCTTCTTCGTGTTGTAACGGGGAAAAGAAGCTGCAACATGAATCTGCCCGGAAAAAATGATAAATATGTTCAGGATGAATCCCTGATAATTGAGGAAGATAATATATTTGTTGTTGAAACATCCATTGACGATATGATTCCTGAGATTTCAGGTTATCTAATGGAAAAACTTTTTGAAAAAGGTGCCCTTGATGTCTGTCATATCCCGGTTCAGATGAAAAAAAACAGACCTGGAACAAGGCTGGAAGTTATCTGCAGGGGGGGTGACCCACTCAAAAAAATTATAAATTTGATCCTGGATGAAACCACAACAATCGGAGTAAGGTGTCACAAGGAAAAAAGATTCTGCCTTAAAAGAAAAAAAATTTTTATTGATACCCGGTTCGGAAAAATAAAGGCCAAAGAGATAACAGGCACAACGGGCAAAAAGAGAATTGCCCCTGAATATGAGGAATGCCGCAACATAGCTGTTAAGCTCAATCTGCCTTTAAGAGATGTTTATACTCAAGTATGCCTTGACATGAACCATGGCAAAATTTTATAAGAAAAGAGTTCGCTTCTGACAAAGCAACTGATGCTCTTTTTATATTCGTCAGAATCTTTGATTCTTTGAGGCTCAGAAGCGAAATTCAGCTCGGCCTCATGGCCGTTATAAGAAATGGAAAGTCATTAAACTATGAATTTAAAAGAAAAAATAATCCTGTTTTTTGCAACGGGCTTTGGTCTTGGTAATTTACCCCGGGTACCGGGAACATTTGGTACACTTGCAGGAATCCCCTTTGCCATTGGGTTTTCATATTTAAACAGGGGGTATGCAGTTTTTTTTACAGTGACACTCATCGCTTTTGCCTGCTGGATATCGGATCAGGCTGAAATTATCATCGGTGAAAAAGATCCGGGAAGAATTGTGATTGATGAAATTGCAGGCTTTACAGTTGCCATGTCAGGGATTTCCATAAGTGTTTATTCCCTTGCAGCCGGTTTTTTCATATTCAGATTTTTTGATATTTTAAAACCTTTTCCGGTAAGAAACTTTGAAAAAAGATTTAAAGGTGGCGCAGGTGTTGTTTTAGATGATATTGTTGCAGGACTTTTAAGTTTTATTGTTTTAAGGATTATTTTTTAAAAACATTTATACTTTTATATTTTGGGAGAATTGAAAAATGGGCGGTTCCGCAGAAAAAGAAAAGGCTGTGAAAACGGCCATGAGTCAGATCGAACGGCAGTTTGGCAAGGGCTCCATTATGAAACTCGGGGGCAGGGAAGTGCAGGCTGTACCTGTGATCCGCACGGGTTCCCTTGCCCTTGACAGGGCTCTTGGCGTGGGTGGTTTTCCAAGGGGCAGAGTTATTGAAATTTACGGGCCGGAATCCTCAGGTAAGACAACCCTTGCCCTTCATGTAGTGGCGGAAGCCCAGAAAAACGGGGGAATTGCAGCTTTTGTTGATGCCGAGCATGCACTTGATATTGCCTATTCAAAACGTCTTGGAGTGGATTGCGATGAACTCCTCGTGTCCCAGCCAGATACAGGTGAGCAGGCATTGGAAATTACTGACATGCTTGTCAGGAGCGGGGCCGTTGATATTATTGTGATTGATTCCGTGGCAGCTCTTGTTCCAAGGGCTGAGATAGAAGGGGATATGGGAGATTCCCACATGGGTCTCCAGGCAAGGCTCATGTCCCAGGCCTTGAGAAAATTGACCGCAATAATCGGGAGAACAAATACAACTGTAATTTTCATCAATCAGATCAGGATGAAAATCGGTGTTGTTTACGGAAATCCGGAAACCACAACCGGTGGGAATGCACTTAAGTTTTATTCCACCATAAGGCTTGAGATAAGAAAGGCAACCCCCATAAAAGACGGTCAGGAAATCCTCGGAAACAGGACAAAGGTAAAGGTTGTAAAAAACAAACTTGCCCCTCCGTTTAAAACCATTGAGTTTGATCTTATGTATGGAGAAGGCATTTCAAAAACAGGTGAACTCCTTGATATGGGCGTTGACCTTGAAATTATAGAAAAAAGCGGGGCGTGGTATTCCTATAACGGTGAACGTATCGGTCAGGGGCGGCAGAATGTAAAAGCTTTTTTCAGGGATAATCCCGATATATTTGAAAAAATTGAAACACAGGTCAGGGAAAAACTCGGGTTGATATCAGGTTCTGACAGTGAAAATGAAAAATCGGCTGAAAATAAATAATTTATAATAACATCCTCATGGCGGTTATGAAAAAAGAACAGATAAAAAAAGGTTTTCGTTAAAATGCTAACTATCAGGAGAAATTAAGAAAATGACAGGTAACGAAGCGCGCAGGCTGTTTATTGAATATTTTAAAAAACATCAGCACAAGAGGGTGAGAAGTTCATCCCTTGTACCAAAGGATGACCCGACACTTTTATTTGTTAATGCTGGCATGGTTCAGTTTAAACGGGTTTTCACGGGAGATGAAAAAAGAGATTACAGCATGGCCGTTACCGCCCAGAAATGCGTACGCGCCGGTGGAAAGCACAATGACCTTGAAAATGTAGGATATACAGCACGCCACCATACTTTTTTTGAAATGCTTGGAAATTTTTCCTTTGGCGAGTATTTCAAGGAAAAGGCCATTGAATTTGCCTGGGACCTTTTAACCAATGGATACGGGTTTGATAAAAACAAACTCTGGGTGTCCATTTATCTTGATGATGATGAGGCCTTTGAAATATGGCGGGACCAGATAGGTGTTCCCGAAGAAAGAATAGTACGGCTGGGAGAAGAGGAGAATTTCTGGTCAATGGGGGATACAGGCCCCTGCGGTCCATGCAGTGAGATCCATATTGACCGCGGGATAGAATTCGGATGCGGCAGGCCTGAGTGCGCAGTGGGGTGTGACTGCGACAGATTTCTTGAACTGTGGAATCTCGTGTTCATGCAGTTTGAACGTGATGAAAAAGGAAACATGACTCCCCTGCCGAAACCCTGTATTGATACGGGCCTGGGGCTTGAGAGGGTAATTTCCGTGCTCCAGAATGTACCTACAAATTTTGAAACCGATCTTTTTGTTCCCATCATGGAAAAGGTTGAAGAACTTTCAGGCAGAAAAAAAGATGCTTCAAATGAAAATGAAGTTGCCATGAAAGTTATTGCAGATCACAGCAGGGCAAGTGCATTTCTGATCTGTGACGGTGTTCTTCCATCCAACGAGGGCAGGGGATATGTACTGCGCCGCATCATGAGAAGGGCCATCCGCTACGGTAGAAATATTGGGCTTATGAAACCCTTTCTCCATGAAACTGTCCAAAAGGTGTTTGAAATTATGGATGATGCCTATCCGGAGCTTAAGGATTCAGCATCTTTTATCATCAATGTGGTGAAGAACGAGGAAGCAAAATTTTCAGAAACCCTTGATGTGGGGCTGAAACTTTTAAAGGAAACACTTTCCGATATGGAAAAAAACGGGGAAAAGGAGATCTCCGGCGATATAATTTTTAAGCTTTACGATACTTTTGGCTTTCCCGTTGATATTATAAACGATGTTGTAAAGGGCAGCGGAATAACCCTTGACATGGCAGGATACACAAGGGCCATGGATGCCCAGAAAAACAGATCAAAAAATAAAAAAATATTCACAGGGGTGGGGGATGCCTTTAAAAGCCTTACTTCAAAGGGTATAAGGACCATTTTTACAGGTTATGACGAGCTTGAAACAAAATCAGAAATTCTTCTTATTGTAAAAGATGACAAAGAAACACAATCTGCCGTAAAGGGAGATACAATAGAGATCGTTACAAAAAAAACTCCCTTTTATGCTGAATCAGGCGGCCAGGCAGGTGATACCGGAATTATTGAAGGAGAAAATTTCAGGATAAAAATAGAAAATACAGTTTCAGATCCTTCCGGCATCAGGATTCACAAAGGAAAAATTGAATCCGGAACCGTTGAAAAGGAAAATTTGTGCTTTCTTATGGTTAACAGGGAAAAACGTGCAGATACAGCGAGGAATCATTCTGCAACCCATATACTCCAGGCTGCTTTACGCAAGGTACTTGGTGATCATGTGAAACAGGCGGGCTCTTTTGTTTCATGGGACAGGTTAAGATTTGATTTCACCCATTTTTCCTCCATCACAACAGACCAGATCAAAGCAATTGAAAAAGAGGTCAATGCCAGGATCAGGGAAAATTCTTCTGTGAACACCGTTGAGATGAATATGGATGATGCTGTAAAATCCGGTGCAACAGCCCTTTTTGAAGAAAAATACGGGGATGTGGTAAGGGTTGTTTCAATGGGGAAATTCAGCAGGGAACTCTGTGGGGGAACCCACACTGCAAGAACCGGTGACATCGGTTTTTTTCATATTGTATCGGAAGCAGGAATCGCATCCGGAGTGAGAAGAATTGAAGCTCTGACAGGGGAAAAAGCCGTTGAATATGTTGACCTGAATCTGGATTATCTGAGGCATGCTTCTGAATTACTGAAAACTTCTGCCGGGGCTCTTGTGGAAAAAATTGAAAACCTTGTGGCCGAGAAAAAAGCAGGTGATAAGGAAATTTTAAGGCTTAAATCAAAAATAGCATCAAAATCCATTGATTCCATTGAAACATCTGTAAAGGAAATCAACGGGGTAAAGTTTCTTTCCAGAAAAGTTCAGATAGATAATCCGTCCCAGTTGAGGGATCTTGCCGATAAATTCAAATCAAAGATAGGATCAGGGGTTGTTCTTCTTGGTGCACTGTCAAAGGGCAAGGTGCTTTTGATCTCCGTTGTAACCGATGATTTAACGAAAAAGTTCAATGCAGGCAAAATTGTTAAAAAAGCTGCGGCCATTGTCGGCGGCGGCGGCGGCGGCAGACCTGACATGGCACAGGCAGGCGGATCACAACCTGAAAATCTTGATAAGGCCCTTGAATCGCTGTATGAAATTTAACGTTCACACTTAGAAACTTAGATGATTGCTTATTTTATAAGAAGGCTTATCCTCATTGTACCCACATTCATCGGCATAACCATAATGGTTTTTGCCATCACCCGTTTTGTACCGGGCGGCCCCATTGAGAGGATAATTGCCAATGCAAGGCAGATGCAGGCGATGCATTCTTCAGCGGGCGGCAGTACTGGAGGTACAGGTTCAGTGGCAGGTGCAGGCCAGCCCCTTTCAGTTGAGCAGATCAACCGTCTTAAAAAATACTACGGATTTGACGAACCATTGCTTAAAAGCTATTTTTCATGGCTTTCAAAGGTGCTGCACGGCAATCTCGGACGTTCCACGCGTTATTATGATCCTGTATGGGATATAATAAAGGCAAGGATACCCATTTCTCTTTATTTCGGTATCCTGACCATGATCCTGATTTACGGGGTCTGCATTCCCCTTGGAATTGCAAAGGCCGTGAGACATAATTCAGGCTTTGACAATATTTCTTCGGTGATTATTTTCACAGGCTATGCAATTCCCGGATGGGTTGCAGGGGTGATCATGCTTGTGGTCTTTTCCTCCCGGTTTGATATTTTTCCTCTTGGGGGACTTACATCGGATCTGTTTTCCGATCTGTCTCTGATCGGGAAAATAAAAGATATCGCCTGGCACACTGTGCTGCCACTTCTATCCTATGTTATTGGTTCATTCAGCGTAATGACATTGCTCATGAAAAATACTTTAATGGACAATCTTTCGGCAGATTATGTGAGAACTGCCATTGCAAAGGGCCTTCCCTTTAAAAAAGCCGTGTTCCGGCATGCCATGCAG
>WFQS01000597.1 GCA_015486915.1 Desulfobacteraceae bacterium | reverse complement strand
CCATATTCCGGTGTAATATCCTGAAATAGTAAATCTATGCCAAGAGAATAATAGGATTCAAGCAGCACTGCAAGATCCCTGTTCTTCTCTCTGTCCTCGACCACAAGCCTGAAACACCTGGAAATCTCAAAAGGAACCACTGCCTCCTGATGGCGTTCAATGATTTCAAGCAGAGCTGCTACCTTTGCCTGCTCCATTGTGTTACCCGAGGCAAATCCCGTTGACCCAATGCCTGAAAAAAGATCAACTTCATCGAGATTGGAAAACAAAAACACCGACTGCACAGGAACAAAAATCTTTTTGAATGTATTTTTATCTTTTTTTTCGTATCTTGCTTTCAGCTTATCATTAAACCTGTTTCTGTCTGTGCTATTATTATTAAATAATGCAACATCTTCACCTGTACCTGTATCTCTTTTGACGATCACTTCATCCTGTCTGACTTTTTCAACGATTGTTTCACCCTCCATCCAGTAAAGGGGCTCATTACCATACTGTATTTCCATGGCAAGTTCATCCGGATTTACAGCCATGTTATCTTTAGACACAATATCTTGATATGAACCGTAAAAAAGCGGATATTCTTTAATAAAACCATCTACTCTACTGGAATTAACCGGGGCAAAAGCAGAGCACCTTTCAACTATTTCCATGGTCAGAGAAACTCTTGCATGTTCAAGGGTAAGTCCTTTTCCATAGCTTGTCTGCTCTCCTGACAGATGAAAAACATTTCTGCTGTTTTCAACATCAATATCAAATTTCCACTGTCTTAAAAGGGCAAAGGGGCTGAGACTTGATTCATGTCGCATCTCTTCCTTCAGTATAACCCCGGCATTTTTAAGGCAACAAAGGGCAGTCTCAATTGTCTTGTCAATGGAGAAATTTATTGACCGGGAATTTCCCTGATATCTATGGTGCAAATCTTCAACATTTAAACCAGGTTCCCTTTTAACGGAACATTCTCCAGTGCAGATCAACGGAAGGCCTGTGGCATCAGATAAGGGAAGTTCCCTGTGAAAAACGATGTTTTCTCTAAACAATGCAACCCATTTTGAATGCAGCCTTTTATTATTTCCAGTGGCTGAACGTATATTGATAAGTGGAGATTTTTTTTTCAATTCCTTTATTTGTTTTTCTGAAAAAAATTTTTTAACCTTAACAAGGCTGCCGGACAAAAGAATCCTCTCACATGCAATGGATAGGAGAATCAGATCCCCATCCTTTTTTGCTTTTTTTATTAATGCTGAAATCTGTTTATCGTTAAAATCTTTTAAACAATTTAATACATATCGATGTAAAAAAGAATCATATGGACGGTTATTCAGTATTTTAACAGCATTTTCAAAATTTATATCATCGTGGGGAACAACATCAAAATATCCTGTTGTTGAAGCTGTTTTTACAAGCTTCAGTACATAGTTCATCATAAACTCCGTTTTTCCATTCTTTTTTTACCTGAGACTCTACAGGACAGGCTTCAGGACGTTTTACAAGAAAGTCCTTGTGAAACAACGTGTAGCTTTCATTGTTTGTCAGAATCTTTGATTCTTTGAGGCAAATCTGGGCCAATCCAGATCCGCCTCATGGCGGTTTTACAAATCCGGCTCACCTGTAACAGGTTTATCAGAACCTCTCATGTAAGAAAGAACACTTCCGGCAAGGGCAATAACAGCACCTGCCATCATTGACCTGTGAAAGCCAGCCATGAAAAAGGGTTCCAACAGATCAGAATAACTTTTAAGGCTTAATCCATGACTCAATTCATTAAAGACAGAGCTGAAGATCAAACCGGCAAAGGCAACACCTATCACCATACCAAGATTTCTTGCAGTGGCAACGGCAGCGGATGCTATTCCACGCCTGTTGGCAGGTATTGCACTCATTGCAGCGGTGCTGTTAGGTGAAATAAATAAAGCTGTACCAATGCCTGCCATTGCAAGGCGCCATAAAATAGAATAAACAGGCATGGCAGGTTCAATAAATGTAAAAGAAAATAAGGAAAATGCAAGGATCAGCATTCCGGCAAGGCACAGTTCCCTCGATCCGATCTTATCGTATAAACTGCCGGAAACAGGGCTGATAAAAAAAAGGAGCACAAAAGGTGCCGTCATTATAAGACCTGTTTTGGAAGCAGAAAATCCACAGGGATAAGTCAGATAAAAAGGTGTCATAAAAACAATGATAAAAAGCGCTGCAAAAAGAACTGCCGCTGAAATAACAGGAAATATAAAAAGTCTTATTTTAACAAGATCAGGTGAAAACAGAGGGAATGCGGATTTTGACTCTGTTATCATAAAACCTGCACCTGCAAGTATTGATACAATGGTCATCCCAATTGTTTTACCTGATGAAAAACCCCATTTTTCAAGATGCGTTATCACCAAAAGTGAACCGGTCAACCACAATATAACGAGGATACTTCCCAATATGTCAAAGGACTCATTATTTGGTCTGTCTCTTTCATCTCCCTTTAGCACATATAATCCAGCAAGGGATGCGACAATCCCCAGGGGCACATTAAGATAAAATATCATCCTCCATGAAAAAAATTCAAGGAGAAGACCACCTGTAATGGGACCTGCTGAAAGCCCTGCTGCAACAATGGTTCCGATCATGCCAAGTGCCCTGCCCCTTTCAGAGGCAGGAAAATTATCAACAATCAAAGCAGGAGAGCACGCCATCAGCATTGCAGCCCCGCACCCCTGGATGCCCCGGCTTGCGATTAACAGCACAGGATTTAATGACAGAGCACACAGAAGAGAGCCTGCTGAGAAAATAAAGAACCCACTGCAGTAAACATTTTTTTTACCCTTTATGTCACTGATTCTTCCAAATGGGAGAAGAAGAGAGGAAACAACAAGAAGGTAAATCATGACAACCCATTGAATAACTGCAAGCTTTGTAACAAAACTTTTCATTATATATGGAAGGGCAATGTTCACAATACTCCCGTCCAGAGTTGTCATAAAAACGGCAAGGGCCACGAGAATAAAAATTTTCCATTTTTTTTTCATGAATTTTGTTCAAACATCAATGCAATACCGCTCCTGCTGAAAGAAAAAGAACAGCTTCGGTTATCTCTGCCATGGCGCCAAGCATATCTCCTGTGATGCATCCCATTTTTCTTTTGTAGAACAGGAGAATTAAAAAAACTGAAATACTGAAAACAATCATAAGTAAAAAACCCCTTTTCCCAAGGAAAAAAGATAAAACAACAGGAATAAAAAGCCATATGAAATTTTTTACTTCAAGGGGCTTTTCAAAAAGGTCATGGCCGGTGCCTGTGTTCTTTCTACCGTATTTCAGATACCTGATACCAAAAAGCATACCTCCCCTTGAATAGGAAGGAATAATTAAAAAAAGTATCATTGCCTGAAAATTTGTACACGATATCTTCATTGAATAAATGCCTGCGGTCTTTACCGCAAGTGCACAGAAAATAACAACAAGCCCCATCATTCCTGTCCTGCTGTCTTTCATGATTTCAAGGGCTCTTGTTTTTGATCTGTGACTGAACAAACCGTCTGCTGCATCTCCGAGACCATCAAGATGGAATGCCCCTGTGACTGCAACAAGAAAAAGCACATCAAGGACAGCAACAACTGGCTTTTGCCAGAAAAAAGAAAAAATTTGATCCATACCTGCAAGAAAGCAACCGATTATGAGACCTACAACGGGAAAAAACCGGATCATACCCATGGGGGAGAATTTTACATTTTTTCCTGCAGGGATGATACTTATGAACATGATTGCCGATCTTAAATCCGTTAAAAAGCCTGTGTTGTTGTTTATCTTCAAGTCCATTTCCTAAGGATCGAAAATTTTATAAGTTGAACGAAATTGCTTGTCTTCCGGCCCATCTACTTCGTTGCATCAAAGGCCGAATACGTTGAGTATGCAACCTTTAATGCGCCTTGTACATGGGCCGGAATTCTGCGCTATTTCTGTTCAACTTATTTCATCTCCGATCCTAAGCTATGGATTTTTTTTCCAGCTTAAACAGTGGATTCATTTGAATCCGCTTTATATTTTTGTTCTGTGAAGAACAACAAGTCAGGATTGATGGGCAACCGGTAATCGCATGGAATAAGACAGGTTATGGCTCCGCCAAAAGTGTTATACTGCTTTCACGTTTAAGTAATCAGCATAAACTTCAACGGCAACACACGATGTAATGAAGACAACGAGGTCAGCGAGGACAAACTGCCAGAAAAAATCTGACAGGGAGGATCTGCTCTTACTTCTAAATAATAGTCTGCATCATACACCAATAAATAAAATTTGCAATCAAATAAAATTTTTCTAAAAAACATCCCCTCTTTGAAATGCCGGTTAATTTAAAAAAATTTTTAAGACTTGACTTTTAACTGTATTCTTATAACATAGATGAAGTTGTGCTGTTAAAAATGACATGCAAACGTTTCCTCCTTAAGGCGTATATCCCGATACCCATTATTTGGTCTGCTCCCCTAAGTTAGAAGCCATTATTATTTTTAAGAACACTTTGTCTGTTGTACAAAAAATTTCATCCTCGAACAAGAATGCCATTTTTTGAAAATTCTAACTCTTTAATACGAGGGGGATTTATGATATTTCATAAAAACTTTTATCCCAAGCAACGCATCACTACCGCTTTGCTCCTTGCCGCCGGCACAGGAAGCCGTCTGCTTCCTTTGACGAAAAAATCACCCAAATGTCTCACCCTTGTAAATGAAACATCCATATTGGAACGATTGATCAAAAGCTTGAATCAACATGGATTTAAACGCCTGATTGTGGTTACCGGCCACCTGGAAGAGTGTATTCGAAATTTTCTGAAAACCAGGGCCGGAAATATTAAAATTGAGTATGTTTTCAGCCCGTTATACAAAACTACCAATAATATATATTCTTTATGGATGGCCCGGAAAATTATCAATGAACCATTTATGCTCATTGAAAGTGACCTTGTTTTTGACCCGTCTTTATTGACGGAAATGCTTTATCCTGACAGGATTGCCATCGCACGAATGAAGCCGTGGCTGAACGGTTCAACCGTCACACTCAATCCATCAGGCAACGTTGATGCATTCCATTGCGATGCAAAAAGCAGGTTAGACGAAATCAGATATAAAACTGTCAATATTTACAGCCTTTCGGTTTCATCGTGGTACAGGGTTATCGAAAAACTGAACCGGTATATCCTGGCCGACAGGGTAAACGATTATTACGAAGTCGTATTTCGCCAAATGGTGGCTGAAAAGTCCTTATCCCTTCAAGCGGTTCATTTTGACCATAAACCCTGGTATGAAATTGACACCATGGAAGACCTTGCTTCTGCTGAAAAGCTGTTCCCGGTAAAAACCGGCAAACCCTTTCCTCTGTATGGTTTAAAACAAGACAATATGGAAGTGAACGCCATTCCTGCCCGCAACTCCGTTTTAGAAGGAAATTTTTATGCCTGAACCTGATTATAAAAACCGGACAGAAAAATATGAATATATTTCAGGTCAGCATGGCGGATACTATCGCCATAAATTTATTGATCATGCATATTTATATAACCTTTACTTCCCTCCTGAAGCGGTGTTTACCTGTTTTAAAAACAAAATACATGACCTTGTCCTGAACTATCCGGTTGCACAGGATGAGCTTGCCGCTCTTGTTGGCAGACTGATCCATCAACGATCTGAACACATTGCTGTCGGTAATGGTGCAGCAGAACTTATAAAAATTGTCTCGGGACACATTGCCGGAAAAATTATGGTCCCGGTGCCTTCATTTAACGAATATGTGAATGCTGCACCAAGGGGATGCGCCGTGGAATTTCCCCTTGAGACACCCTCTTTTGAACTTGATGTGGATAAGTTTGCAGCCCGCATCATCAAAGCCCATGCAGATGTTGCCGTAGTGGTCACACCGAACAATCCAACATCCCTTGCTGTCCCCAAATCCGACCTGATACGCCTTGCAGAAAAATTGACCGGGCATGACTGTCAATTGATCATTGACGAGTCCTTTATCGATTTTGTTCAGGACCCGGAAAAGACATCCATGGAAGATCAGATCAAGACGTATCCCCATATCGTAATTTTTAAAAGCATGAGTAAAGCATATGGGATATGCGGCCTTCGCATCGGCTATCTTTTGACAGGTAATACCAGTTTTATCAAGGCAGTCCGCCGGGGTGTCCATATCTGGAACATCAATGGATTTGCTGAAGAATTTTTAAGGCTTTTGCCTGATTATCGTGACGATTTTATTAAAAGCTGCCTTCAGGTGAAAAAGGATCGTGATAAACTTTATAAAGACTTGATGGCTTTGGCAGGACTTACAGTGTATAAACCGGATGCCAATTTTGTTTTTTGCCGGGTGCCGGATACCGGGCCTTCTGCTCCTGAACTCACAAAAAAATTATTTGTTGAGCATAATATATATATCAAACACTGCCAGGGTAAAACCATGCCTGATGCTGACCGATATATCCGTATTGCCGCCCGCACCAAAAAAGAAAACACCAACCTGGTGCAGGGACTGGCATCAATCCTGGAT
>WFQS01000596.1 GCA_015486915.1 Desulfobacteraceae bacterium | reverse complement strand
TGAAATAAGTTGAACAGAAATAGCGCAGGATTCCGGCCCATGTACAAGGCGCATTAAAGGTTGCATACTAAACGTATTCGGCCTTTGATGCAACGAAGTAGATGGGCCGGAAGACAAGCAATCTCGTTCAACTTATAAAATTTTCGATCCTAATACATATGCAGTCATTCCGTCATATTTATGACGAAACTCCATTATCCTGACAGATTTCTGCATGGTTTTTTCTATAACGGCCATGAGGCTGATCTGGTTATTCTCAGATTGCCTCTAAGAATCATAGATTCTGACAAATATTGGGTCGAAGGCGCGAAGCCAACTTTTATTCTTAAAGGAATTCTGCAGGAGTTTCTTATAAACCGCTATTATTCCATTGTTTTAATAACTGCCTTAAGACCTATCTATGTCCATACCTTACATTTTGCTAACAGCAAAATAAAGAAACAGGCGTAAAAGGCGTAAAAATTCTGCGCTTTTTTTAAATAAAAAAAACAATCCGGCATAATGATTGCTTTTTAGTATTTTATCCATGTATATATCATGCCTGATGGATAGAGACATGTTTGACTGACTAAAGCGAGCAATGCCCGCAACCCATGTGTCTGCCTCAATTTCTTGTTTTTTATTGCAGAAATTCAGGGGTAAGGCACTAAATAAATTTTCATAAAAAGAGAGAATAATATGGCTGAAACAGAAAATGACAGCAATGGCGGGAACAAAGAGGAAATTGCAGAGGGAAAGGAAAATGATGCTGCCGAAGTTCAGGAGGAAGAAAGGGATCTTGAGTTTATTCTTGATATACCGCTTGAACTTTCAGTGGAACTTGGAAGAACCAGGATGCTTGTAAATGATCTTTTACAGCTTGGTCAGGGTTCCATTGTGGAATTAAATAAACTTGCCGGAGAACCCCTTGAAATTTATATTAACCGCAAGCTGATAGCAAGAGGGGAAGTTGTTGTGGTGAATGAGAAATTCGGGGTCAGACTTACCGATATTATTACGCCCATGGACAGGGTGAAAAGCCTGTCAAACGAATGACTCCTACTTCTGAAATATGGCCTGCATTTCTAAAAACATCAATGATGCTGTCTTTTGTCATTGCTCTGCTGGTACTTGTATTTTATTTTATCAAACGGTTTTCAGCAGCAAGGGGTATCAAGGGATCTGATAAATTTATAAAGACTCTTTGTATTCATTATCTGTCTCCAAAGGAAAAACTTGTTCTTATTGATGTCCTCAGTGAAAAGATCCTCATTGGAGTAACCGCACAGAACATTACCCGAATTACCACAATTAACTGTGAACTTGAATCCGATAGAAAATTTGATGAAGAAGAGAATAATGCGGTTTCAGGGTTCCCGGGATTTCTCGCAAAAGCTGTAAAATTTAGTGGTAAATCTGCTGCCGGTGGTGATAATGAAAAATAGAAAAAAAATATTTTTTTATGTTATGGGTGTTGCTGCTTGTGTTTTCATTATTTTCCTTGCAGCACCATCAACGGCGGAAGCTGTAAATTTTCCCATTCCTTCATTAAATTTTGGAATAGGCCAGGCAAAGGGGCCCGGCGATGTTGCAGTTGTACTTGAGATCATTGCCCTTTTAACCATTTTATCCCTTGCCCCTGCCATTTTGATTTTAATGACTCCTTTTACACGAATTGTTGTGGTCCTTCATTTTTTGAGGCAGGCTCTCGGGACCCAGTCAAGTCCTCCAAATCAGGTTGTGGTCGGTCTTGCACTTTTTTTAACTTTTTTTATCATGCAGCCCGTAGGAAAGGATATATACCATAATTCTTTAAGCCCCTACCTTGATCACGAGATTAATTATAAAGAAGCCTTTGAAACAGCCCAGGTGCCCATTAGAAAATTTTTGCTGAAAAATACCCGGCAGGCGGATATTGCTCTTTTTGTGAAAGGAGCACATTCAGTAAAACCCAGGACCCGTGAGGATGTTTCTCTGCTGGTGCTGATACCGGCTTATGTGATCAGTGAACTTAAAACAGCGTTTATCATTGGTTTTGTAATTTA
This sequence comes from Desulfobacteraceae bacterium, assembly GCA_015486915.1. The sequence goes on along the minus strand of WFQS01000596.1, from coordinate 1,525 downwards.
TATTCCTTTTCTTGTAATCGATATGGTCGTTGCCTCGGTCCTTCTTGCAATGGGAATGATGATGCTTCCTCCTGTGATGATTTCCCTGCCCTTTAAATTGATGCTTTTTGTCCTGGTTGACGGATGGCATCTCCTTACAGGGTCACTTTTAAAAAGCTTCGGCATATGAACTATGGTTAAAAAAGGAGAATAGATATGACACCGGAATTTGTTGTTGAGTTTGCAAAACAGGCAATTGTTTTAACCATTTATCTTTCAATGCCCATGCTTGGATTAGGTCTTGTAGCAGGTCTTGTTGTCAGTGTTTTCCAGGCTGTGACGTCCATTCAGGAAATGACACTGACGTTTGTACCCAAAATCATAGCCGTATTTCTCGGCCTTTTGTTTTTTGCTCCATGGATGCTTGATCAGATAACGGTTTTTACACATAGAATTTTTGTGAATATACCAATGTATATTAAATGAAATGGAACTTGTAAACCTGATAAACCCGGTGGAGTTTAAAATTTATCTTCTTGTGCTCACAAGGATATCTCTTGTTCTTTTCCTGCTTCCTGTATTTTCAACAACAATGTTTCCTGCACTATGCAAGGCAGGGCTTGCCATGGTGATTTCCATGCTCATATATTCTGTAGTCCATGTTGATCCTGCAATTTTTCCAAAGACATTAATCGGAGTCGGGATTATTTTTTTATCCGAAGCAATGATCGGTATCACCATTGGACTGTGTATAAGAACTTTTTTCGGTTCCGTTGAACTTGCAGGTCAGATAATAGGATTCCAGATGGGATTTTCAATGATAAATGTTGTGGACCCGCAGTCAGGCGCCAATATTTCCATCATGGAACAGATAGGCTACTGGGTTGCTATTCTTATTTTTCTTGCATTAAACGGCCACCATATAATGCTTCTGGCCCTTATAGAGAGTTTCCGGCTTGTTCCGCCCGGATTTTTTGTGATTCACAAGCTGATGCTGACCAAAGTCCTGGATATAGGCGCAGATATGTTTATTCTTGGCATTAAAATAGGTGCTCCTGTCATTGCGGCCCTTCTTTTTACAAGTGCAGCATTCGGGCTTATGGCTAAATTTTCCCCCCAGATGAATGTGATGATTGTGGCTTTTCCATTAAAAATATTTGTGGGGCTTGTTCTTTTTGGATTTTCCCTTGAAATTGTTATTTTTATTGTCAGAGATTATATTATGCATTTCAAGGAACTTCTCATGTCTCTTCTCTATTTTGCGGGGGGAGGATAGGTGATCCATGGCTGAAGATCCCGAAGGCGGCGGAGAAAAAACCGAAGATGCAAGTTCGCGGAAACTTGAGAAATCAAGGGAAGAGGGACAGGTTGCAAAGAGTATTGAAATTCCTTCAGTCTTTGTTCTCCTTGCCGGAACCCTCGGCCTTTATGTATCTGCATATTTTGTTTATAAAAACCTGCTTGCAGTGATGCACGACGGTTTTTTTTTTAATTTAGTTCCAAAATTAAATGACGTGTCAGCCGTACATCTGTTATTCCGCTGTAC
>WFQS01000595.1 GCA_015486915.1 Desulfobacteraceae bacterium | reverse complement strand
GAAAAAGATTCCTGTACAAATTCCACATGACTTCCTCCAAAAAGATTCCGGCCGGCAAGTGACAGCTCAATTTTTGGTGTTATACTCCAGGTAAGCTGCAAATCCATGGTCAGATAACGGTCGATTTGATAGTCACTGCCGTCGGATAAAAGATAGGTTGTGGAATATTGATTCACGTAGCGAAGCCAGGTGTTTAATTCAACGGTTTTTGTCAGATCAAATTCTCCCCGTATGGAAGCCTGGTGTTCAGGAAATCCGCCAACATGCTTTCCGCTTAAATCGGTCTTTAAAAAACTGTAGGCAAAATCACATTTAAAAAATTTCGACATCCTGAAAGCAGCTGCAAGTTCGCCTCCATAGGTACTGCCATTTTTAAAGTTACTGAAAATAAAATCCTCAATAAAGGATGTTCCTGTAAAATAACGCGCCGTTGGTTTTGCTGATCTGAGGTCTTTATATTTATTGTAAAAAATAGTTGCATCAAGGGAAAATATTTTTGCCGGAATAAATCGGTAACCTAATTCAAAGGCAGTAAGTTTTTCCGATGAGGCATCTTTAGTTCCAGCGAAATTCAACACAAAGGGGATACCGGGTTTTCCTCCAAAAACTGAAGAATCATAGGCTGCAAATGGAATATCAGCATCGGATTCCGCCACTGACGGAGTCCTTACTGCCCTTGAAACAGCGCCCCATATCTTGTTTCTCTGATTTATCTCCCACATAAGCCTGGCACTGGGCTGCACCTCAACACCTGTGTAATCATTATGCTCAAATTTTGAACCAAAGGTAAAATGGACCCTGTTTTGTGCTAATGATATTTCATCCTGGATAAATGCACTGTAAAGATCATCGTGTTTTTTCACCGGATACATAATAACAAGTGTTGAGTTACTGAAATCACCATGTGTGTAACGATACCTGATTCCCCAGATAATGTCATGATTGTCTCCGGCAGAAAAGTGGTGCTGGAATTCAACATCTATATTGTCCCGTTTTTCATCATAAAAATCTTTACTTCGCCTTGTGCCATCATAGTAAATCTGAAAAGAAAAATCCGAAGCTGAAGATATCTCATGCCGAAATCTCGACAGCAGATTACCTCCTGATACAATGGTTTCAACGGGAAATATTCCCATGAATGGAGATTTTGCACTTACAATGTCAAGTTCCTGGTGGACATTGTCATGGAAAATGTCCCCTTCAACAGTAAAATTATCTTTTACCGAGAGTGTTGAATCCATCCTGAAGCCCGACTGTATTGTTCTCCAGTCATCACCGGCATCTCCACCTGCTGCAGCGTCGAATGAATTACGCTCATTATGTTTTGCATATACCCGCCAGTCTGTGTTCTTTCCAAGAGAACTGCCATATCGGAAAGAAGTCATTGATTTTTCCAGGTTGCCGCTGCCTGCACTTAAAATACCACCGTGTGTGTCCTTTGAATTTTTGGTAATGATATTGATCACACCGTTCATGGCATTGGCCCCCCACAGGGTTGCCCCGGGGCCCCTGATAACTTCAATACGATCCACATCCTCCAGCATCACATCGTTATTTTCCCAGTAAACACCGGAAAATGACGGGGTATAAATACTTCGGCCGTCTATGAGCACCAGCAGTTTAGAACCAAAACGGCTGTTAAATCCCCTGCAGTTAATCGCCCATTTGTTTGAATCGATGCGGGCAACATTGACTCCGGGAACCATTCTCAGCGCATCAGGGATATTTGTTACTCCGGACCGCTTTAAATCTTTATCTGTGATGACAAAAACAGCTGCTGCACTGTTTGAAAAATTCTGACTTTTTTTGCTTACTGAAGTGATTTTTATGTCCATCAACTGTTCAATACTTAATTGTGTAAGATCATAGTCCGCAGCCCACAGATAATTTAAATTAAATAGAAATGTAAGGATGAACGAAAATAATAAAAGCAGATAAAATTTTTCCCTTAAATGCCTTTGCATAAATGAATGTATATTTATATTACTCATTCCGTCACCATTAATTTTTTTATGTGAAACAGTACAATATAAAGGCAAATACAATGTCAAGGTGCTGTTTAATTATCTGTTGCATGTGAATTATTGACAAATTCCAATTCTGCACGGCAGTTTATAACTGCCATGAGGCAGATTTGAAGACTCTCATACTGCCTCTCAACGAACAATGAAACTCTTATAATTCAGAGTACGTTGCAGAAGTTTCTTATAAAAAAAGTCATCTATTATTATCTGATCATTTTTTATGTGTCAACCAGTTTAAAAGAACTCCCTTCCTGCGCTTAACACCCTGCCTGAATTATTCTTCAGGCCTATCCAGTTTAAATTTTAAAAAACCGCCATGAGGCGGATCTGAAGACTCTCAGACAGCCTCATGGCGGTTTTTATAAGAAAGTCTCTGTGAAACAACGTGTGACTTTCATTTTTTGTCAGAATCTTTGATTCCTTGAGGTAATCTGGGCCAATCCAGATCCGCCTAATGACGATTTATATGAAGAACATGGATATTT